>CAZXJW010000045.1:11083-15141 GCA_964641005.1 uncultured Rhodocyclaceae bacterium | reverse complement strand
CTGCTGGCGCTGCTCGGGCCCTCGGGGTCGGGCAAGACCACCCTCCTGCGGGTGATCGCCGGGCTGGAGACCGTGGACTCGGGCCAGGTGCTGTTCCAGGGCGAGGACGCCACCGCCCAGCACGTGCGCGACCGGCGGGTGGGCTTCGTGTTCCAGCACTACGCGCTGTTCCGCCACATGAGCATCTTCGAGAACGTGGCCTTCGGCCTTCGGGTGCGGCCCCGGGCGCAGCGCCCCTCCGAGGCCGAGATCCGTCGCCGCGTGCACGAACTGCTCGGGCTGGTGCAGCTCGATTGGCTCGCCGACCGCTACCCGCACCAGCTCTCCGGCGGGCAGCGCCAGCGCATCGCCCTGGCCCGCGCGCTGGCGGTGGAGCCGCGGGTGCTGCTGCTCGACGAGCCCTTCGGCGCGCTGGACGCCAAGGTGCGCCAGGAGCTGCGCCGCTGGCTGCGGCGGCTGCACGACGAGATGCAGATCACGAGCGTGTTCGTCACCCACGACCAGGACGAGGCCCTCGAGGTAGCCGACCGGGTGGTGGTGATGAACGAGGGCCGCATCCAGCAGGTGGGCACGCCCCAGGAGGTGTACGACCACCCCGCCAACGCCTTCGTGTACCGCTTCCTGGGCAACGTGAACCTGTTCCACGGCCGGGTCCACGAGGGCAGTGCACTGATCGGAGGCGAGTCGGTGGCCGTGCCGGCCCGGGGCGAGACACCCGCGGGCGCGGCGCTGGCCTTCGCCCGCCCGCACGACATCGAGGTGCTGCGCCCCGCTCCAGGAGAGCAGGGCATCGCGGCCACCGTGGAGCACCTGCTGGCGGTGGGTTCGGTGGTGCGGGTGGACCTGCAGGCCGATCCCGGCGACACGCTGATCCACGCCGAGCTCTCCCGCGAGCACGCCCGCAGCCTCGGTCTCATGGCGGGCGAGCGGGTGCTGGTGCGGCCGCGCGAGGTGCGGGTGTTCGCCGCCTGAGGGAGCGCGCATCGAAATTCCGGTTGGTTCTAAGCAATCCCGAATCGATTCGTTCTCGTAGCGCCCCTCGATCCCTACAGTTCGCCCTCCCGCCGGCAGGGTGTTGCTTTCCATCGAAGAGTCCCATGTACCGCTACGACGCCATCGACCGCACGCTCGTCAACGAGCGCGTGGCCCAGTACCGCGACCAGCTCGCCCGCCACCTGGCCGGCGACCTGTCCGAGGACGAGTTCCGCCCGCTGCGGCTGCAGAACGGGCTCTACATCCAGAAGCACGCGCCCATGCTGCGCGTGGCCATCCCCTACGGGCTGCTGTCGGCCACCCAGCTGCGCCGGCTGGCGGCCATCGCGCGTCGCTACGACCGCGGCTACGGCCACTTCACCACCCGGCAGAACATCCAGTACAACTGGCCGAAGCTCGAGGAGAGCGCCCACATCCTCGCCGAGCTGGCCGACGTGGAGATGCACGCCATCCAGACCAGCGGCAACTGCGTGCGCAACATCAGCTCCGACGAGTACGCGGGCATCGCGCCCGACGAGATCGTGGATCCGCGGCCGATCTGCGAGATCCTGCGCCAGTGGTCCACCTTCCACCCGGAGTTCGCCTACCTGCCGCGCAAGTTCAAGATCGCGGTGAACGGCGCCCGCGAGGACCGCGCGGCCACGGCCTTCCACGACATCGGCCTGACCATCCGCCGCGACGACGCGGGTGCGCTGGTGGTGGACGTGCTGGTGGGTGGCGGCATGGGCCGCACGCCCATGATCGGCACGGTGATCCGCCACGGCCTGCCCTGGGAGCACACCCTCACCTACGTGGAGGCCATCCTGCGCGTCTACAACCGCCACGGCCGCCGCGACAACATGTACAAGGCGCGCATCAAGATCCTCGTGAAGGCGCTCGGTCCCGAGGCCTTTGCCCGCGAGGTGGAGGCGGAGTTCGCCCACGTCAAGGACGGCCCCGGCACGCTCACCCGCGATGAGTACGAGCGCGTGGCTTCGTACTTCACCTCGCCGGCCTACGAGGCCCTTCCGGACCACGACGCCGCCCACGAGCGTCATCTCGCCGAGTCGCGGCCCTTCGCCCGCTGGGTGGAGCGCAGCGTGCGGCCGCACCGGGCACCCGGCTACCGGGCCGTGGTGATCTCCCTCAAGAAGACCGGCGTGCCCCCGGGCGATGCCACCGCCGGGCAGATGGAGCTGGTGGCGGACTGGTCCGAGCGCTTCGGCTTCGGCGAGACCCGCGTGTCCCACGAGCAGAACCTGATCCTCTCGGACGTGCGGGTGCGCGACCTGCACGCCCTGTGGACCGAGGCGCGGGTGGCCGGGCTGGCCACGCCCAACCATGGCCTGCTCACCGACATCATCGCCTGCCCCGGCGGCGACTTCTGCTCGCTGGCCAACGCCAAGTCCATTCCCATCGCCGAGGCCATCCAGCGGCGCTTCGACGACCTCGACTACCAGCACGACATCGGCGAGCTGAACATCAACATCTCCGGCTGCATGAACTCCTGCGGCCACCACCACGTGGGCCACATCGGCATCCTCGGCGTGGACAAGGACGGGGACGAGTGGTACCAGGTGTCCATCGGTGGTGCCGATGGCTCGGCGCTGTCCGGCGGGCGCGCCTCGCTGGGCAAGGTCATCGGCCCCTCCTTCAGCGCCGCTGACATGCCCGACGTGGTCTCGCGCCTCATCGAGACCTACCTCGAGCTCCGTCACGACGGCGAGCCCTTCACCGGCACGGTGGAGCGGCTGGGCATCGCGCCCTTCAAGGCGCGCGTCTACGGCACCCCCGCCGCCGCCGGCCGTGCCGAGGAGGCGCTGGCCAGTGGCTGAGATCATCCGCGACGGCCTCGTGCAGGCCGACACCTGGACGGTGCTGCGTCCCGTGGCCGGCGAGCCCGAGGCCGCCCTGCCCGAGGGCCCGGTGCTGGTGCCGCTGGCGAGCTGGATCGCAGGTGCAGAGGCGTTGCTGGCGCGACCGCTCACCGGCGTGTGGCTGCAGGGCACGGACGATCCCGCGGCGCTCGCGCCCTGGATCGATCGGTTGCGCGTGGTGGCCGTGGACTTCCCGAAGTTCACCGACGGCCGCGGCTACTCCATCGCCTACCTGCTGCGCACCCGCCTGGGATATCGCGGCGAGCTGCGCGCCATCGGCGACGTGCTGCCCGACCAGCTCGCCTACATGAGGCGCGTGGGCTTCGATGCCTTCGCCCTTCGCCCGGACAAGAAGGCCGACCAGGCGCTTGCGGCGCTGGAGGCCTTCAGCGATGCCTACCAGGGTTCCGTCGACCAGCCCCTGCCGGCGTTCCGCCGCCACCATCGTCCCGTCGGCGCCGTGGAGGCTGCCGGTGAGTGAGGACGCAGTCCCGCCCGCGAATCGCGGGGCCGAACTGCACGAGTGCCTGCGCGGCATCACCCGGGCGTTCGGGCGCGTGGCCTTCGCCAACAGCCTCGGCGCGGAGGACATGGTGCTCACCCACGCCCTCGCCGAGTCGGGCCTGCCGGTGCACCAGTTTATGCTCGACACCGGCCGCCTGCCCGCCGAGACGCTGGCGCTGGCCGCCGAGGTGAAGCGGCGCTATGGCGTCGCCATCGAACTGGTGAAGCCCGACGCCGCCGTCGTGGACGCCTGGGTGGCGGCCCACGGCCGCGACGCGTTCTACGAGTCGGTGGAGCTGCGCAAGGCCTGCTGCCGCATCCGCAAGGTAGAGCCGCTGGCGCGTGCGCTGCGCGGCCAGGATGCGTGGATTACGGGGCAGCGCCGTGGCCAGTCGGTCACGCGCGCGGCGCTGGCGCTGCGCGAGGACGACGCGGTGCACGGCATCGCCAAGTTCAATCCGCTCGTCGACTGGAACGAGGCGGACGTGTGGACCTACCTGCGCACGCACCGCGTGCCCTGGAACGCGCTGCACGACCGGGGCTATCCGTCCATCGGCTGCGAGCCCTGCACCCGTGCCGTGCGACCCGGCGAGGACGTGCGCGCCGGGCGCTGGTGGTGGGAGAACGCCGACACCCGCGAATGCGGCCTGCACGTGGCCCCCGACGGCGGCCTGAAGCCCGCCCGCACCGGAGATGTCCTTGAGC
>CAZXJW010000045.1:0-11073 GCA_964641005.1 uncultured Rhodocyclaceae bacterium | reverse complement strand
CGCCTGGCCGAGAAGGCCTTCCGGCCGGGACGCTTTCCGTTCCCGCTGCTGCACATCGACACCGGCCACAACTTCCCGGAGGTGATCGCGTTCCGGGACGCGCGCGCCGCGGAGCTGGGCGAGCGCCTGGTGGTGCGCTCTGTGGAGGACTCCATCGCCCGCGGCACGGTGGTGCTGCCTTCGC
Source organism: uncultured Rhodocyclaceae bacterium (assembly GCA_964641005.1). Classification (GTDB taxonomy): domain Bacteria; phylum Pseudomonadota; class Gammaproteobacteria; order Burkholderiales. The sequence goes on along the minus strand of CAZXJW010000045.1, from coordinate 10,889 downwards.
CCGATGCCTCCCGCAACGCCGCCCAGTCGGTGACGCTGCTCGAGGCCATCGAGGAGCTGGGCCTGGACGCCTGCATCGGCGGGGCGCGCCGCGACGAGGAGAAGGCCCGCGCCAAGGAGCGCATCTTCTCGTTCCGCGACGCCTTCGGGCAGTGGGACCCCAAGGCCCAGCGTCCGGAGCTGTGGAACCTCTACAACGCCCGGGTGCACAAGGGCGAGCACGTGCGCGTGTTCCCCATCTCCAACTGGACCGAGCTCGACGTGTGGCAGTACATCGCCCGCGAGCGGCTCGCCCTGCCGCCGCTGTACTACGCGCATGCCCGCGAGGTGGTGCGCCGCCGCGGCCTGCTGGTGCCCGTGACGCCGCTCACCCCGCCCCAGGCCGGCGAGACCGTGGAAGCGCGCACGGTGCGCTTCCGCACCGTGGGCGACATCTCCTGCACCTGCCCGGTGGAGAGCACGGCCGCCGATCCCGAGGCCATCGTCGCCGAGACGCTGGTCACCGACATCACCGAGCGCGGCGCCACGCGCATGGACGACCAGACTTCCGAGGCCTCCATGGAGCGCCGCAAGCGCGAGGGCTACTTCTGATGAACGCACCCGTGGAACGCAACCGCCTCGAGGACCGCGGCGTCCTGCGCTTCATCACCGCCGGCAGCGTGGACGACGGCAAGAGCACCCTCATCGGCCGCCTGCTCGTGGAGGCGAAGGGCGTGTTCGCGGACCAGCTGGCCGCCGTGTCGCGCGCCTCGCAGAAGCGCGGCAGCGGCGCGCTCGATCTCTCGCTGCTCACCGACGGCCTGGAGGCCGAGCGCGAGCAGGGCATCACCATCGACGTGGCCTACCGCTACTTCGCCAGCCCGGTGCGCAAGTTCATCGTCGCCGACGCACCCGGCCACGAGCAGTACACCCGCAACATGGTCACGGGCGCGAGCACCGCGGACGCGGCCATCATCCTGGTGGACGCCACGCGCGTGGGTCCCGACGGATTGCTGCCCCAGACCCGGCGCCACTCCGCCATCGCGGCGCTGCTGGGCATCCGCCACGTGGTGGTGGCGGTGAACAAGATGGACCTGGTGGGCTGGGACCGGGCGCTCTACGAGCGCATCACGGGCCTGTACGAGGACCTGGCGCATGCCGTGGGCCTGAAGGACGTGCGCTACGTTCCGGTGTCGGCCCTCGAAGGCGACAACGTCACGCGCCTGGGCTCCAACAGCCCCTGGTACGACGGTCCCCCGCTGCTGGCGCTGCTCGAGGAGCTGCCCGCCGACCGGGCGGATGCAGGCCGCCCGCTGCGCCTCCCGGTGCAGCTGGCGATCCGCGCCAACGGCGCGGCGGCAGAGGACTACCGCGGTTACGCCGGGCAGCTCTGGTCCGGCACGCTCTCGGCAGGGCAGACGGTGCGCATCCTGCCCTCGGGCGAGACCGCCGTGGTGGCTGGCATCGACACCCTGGACGGACCGCTGGATCGCGCCGTGGCGGGCCAGTCGGTGACCGTGCGCCTGGATCGCGACGTGGACGTCTCGCGCGGCGACTGGATCGTGGCCGCCGCCGAAGAAGTGCCGCTGGGCACCGGTTTCGGCGCCGACCTGTGCTGGCTCGATCGCACCGCCCTCGACCCGCGCCGCAAGTACTGGCTGCGCCAGGGCACCCGTACCGCGCTGGCCCGCGTGCTGTCCGTGGAGGATCGCCTCGACGTGACCACGCTCTCCGAGCGCAGCAGCGCCGGCACGCTGGCGCTCAATGACATCGGCCGCGTGCGCATCGCCGTGCAGCAGCCCGTGCTCCTGGATGCCTACGCGGACAATCCCGCCACGGGCGCCTTCATCCTCGTGGACGCGGCCACCAACCAGACGGCCGCGGCGGGCATGGTGAGGTCGGCGTGAGCGCACCGGGCAAGGTGTGGCTGGTGGGCGCCGGCCCGGGCGCGGCGGACCTGCTGACGCTGCGCGCCGCGCGCCTGCTGTCCGAGGCCGACGTGGTGCTGCACGACGCGCTCGTGGAAGAGGCCGTGCTGGCGCTCGCGCCCCGGGCCCGCAAGGTGGCGGTGGGCAAGCGCGCCTGCCGGCCGTCCACTGCCCAGCGGTTCATCAACAAGCAGATCGTGGATGCAGCCCGGGCGCACGCCACCGTGGTGCGGCTCAAGGGCGGCGACCCCATGATGTTCGGCCGCGCCGAGGAGGAGATCGAGGCGCTCGAGGCGGCGGGCATCGCCTGGGAGGTGGTGCCGGGCGTGACCGCGGCGTCGGCCGCCGCCGCGGCGCTCGGCCGTTCGCTCACCCGGCGCGGCGTGTCGCGCAGCGTGAGCTTCGTCACGCCCACGGTGGGCGAGGGCGAGTCCGCCAACACGGGCTGGATCGCGGCCGCGCGAGGCGCGGACACCGTGGCCGTGTACATGGGCGGTCGCCAGCTCGGCGCCATCGCGGCGGCGCTCGTGGACGCGGGCCGGCCCGCGTCCACGCCCATCGCGGCGGTGACCAGCGCGTCGCTCGGCGCGCAGCACGTGTGGCGCGGCACCCTTGCCGCGGCGATGGATCTGGGCGCGGTGGCGGTGGACGGGCCGGTGATGCTGCTGGTGGGCGCACCGGCGGAGCCGCGCGCGGTCGTCGTGGCGCCCGGCACGCAACGGCAGGACCCGGAGTCCGGGGACTTGCTTCCGGAGCCGCTTCCCTCCGCGTCGAGGCTGCGCGCCGCCTGAAGCGCCGGCCTCAGGCGGCGGCGCGTCCCGCCGAGGCGTTGCGCACGGCATCCAGCGCCTCGCGCAGCAGCGCCGGTGTGGCACCCGGCCGGTGCACCCGTTCGCTCAGCGTGCGCCGCCACTGCCGCGCGCCCGGCACGCCCTGCACCAGCCCCAGCACGTGGCGGGTGATCGCCGACAGCGGCGTGCCCCCGGCATGCTCGCGCTCCGCGTAGGGCAGCAGCCGCTCCACCACGTCCTCGAGGCTGCCGAGCGGCGGCGCCTCGCCGAACAGCACCGGGTCCACGGACTGCAGCAGCCAGGGGTTGTAGTAGGCCTCGCGTCCGAGCATCACGCCATCCACGTGCGCGAGCTGGTCACGGCACTGCGCCAGCGTGGTGATGCCGCCGTTGACCACCACCGTGCAGTCGGGGAAGGCGGCCTTGAGCGCGTGCACCACCTCGTAGCGCAGCGGTGGCACCTCCCGGTTCTCCTTCGGGCTCAGGCCGTCCAGCCAGGCCTTGCGGGCGTGGATCACCAGCACGCGCACGCCGGCGGCGTGCACCGCTTCCACCAGCCGCCAGAGGCGCTCGGTGGACTCGTCGCGGTCGATGCCGATGCGGGTCTTGAGCGTCACGGGCACGCGCACCGCCGCGATCATCGCTGCCATGCAGTCGGCCACCAGCGCCGGCTCGGCCATCAGGCAGGCGCCGAAGCGCCCCGACTGCACGCGGTCGCTGGGGCAGCCCACGTTGAGGTTGACCTCGTCGTAGCCCGCGTCCGCGGCCATGCGCGCGCACCGGGCGAGCTCGCGCGGCTCGGAACCGCCGAGCTGGATGGCCAGCGGGTGCTCGGCCGGGTCGAAGCGCAGGAACCGCGGCGCGTCCCCGTGCAGCAGCGCGCCGGTGGTGATCATCTCCGTGTACAGCCGCGCCCTGCGGCTGAGCAGCCGCAGGAAGAAGCGTGCATGACGGTCCGTGAGGTCCATCATGGGGGCGACGCAGAAGCGGTGGTCGGAGGTGGTCAAGGCAGTCTCGGCGCAGAGGCGCGGCAGCGGCCGGGAGGACGCGGCCCGGGCGCGTCAGGCGCGATTCGCAAGGGCGCGGATTATGCCACCGGAGCTCCCGCGCAGCCTCCCGGAACCGGCGCGGGGGATCCCGGTCCAAGTTCCCGCAATCCTTTCCGGGAGTCCGAACCATGAAGAAAGTGGCCATGGCGGCCGCGCTCGTCGCGGCCTTCGCCGGCGGTGTCGCCCTCACCGAATGGCGCGAGGACGCGCGCATCGCCACGCGTGTCAACGCGGCGGCGCCATCGAACGTGTCGCAGGCGCCCGCACCGGCCGGCAGCGGCGGCGAGAGCGCGCAGGCCGCGGCGCTGCCCGATTTCAGCGCCCTGGTCGAGCGTGTCGGCCCGGCGGTGGTGAACATCGCCGTCACCGGCAAGGCCGCGCCCGCGCCCAAGGGTCCGCCCGGCGCGCCGCCCCAGGATCCGTTCGAGTTCTTCCGGCGCTTCCAGCCCCAGCCGGGTCCGGGCGGCGAGGCGCCGCAGCGCCAGGGGGTGGGTTCGGGCTTCATCGTGAGCGCCGACGGCTACGTGCTCACCAACACCCATGTGGTGAAGGGGGCCGAGTCGGTCACCGTGCGCCTCACCGACAATCGCGAGTTCGACGCGAAGGTGATCGGCGCGGACGAGCGCACGGACGTGGCGCTGCTCAAGATCGAGGGGCGCGACCTGCCCACGGTGCGCATGGGCGATCCCGGCAGGCTCAAGGTGGGCAACTGGGTCGCGGCCATCGGCTCGCCCTTCGGCTTCGACAACACCGTCACCGCGGGCATCGTGTCGGCGAAGTCACGCACGCTGCCCAGCGACGCCTACGTGCCCTTCATCCAGACCGACGTGGCCGTGAATCCCGGCAACTCGGGCGGGCCGCTGTTCAATCTCGCCGGAGAGGTGGTGGGCATCAACGCCCAGATCTTCAGCCGCACCGGTGGCTACATGGGCGTGTCCTTCGCCATTCCCATCGACGTGGCCATGAAGGTGCGGGACGACCTGGTGGCCTACGGCAAGGTGCAGCGCGGCCGCATGGGCGTGACCATCCAGCAGGTGAACAAGGAACTCGCGGGCAGCTTCGGCCTGGACCGCGCGCGCGGCGCGCTGGTGTCGGGCGTGGAGAAGGGTGGTCCCGGCGAGGCCGGCGGCCTGAAGGCTGGCGACGTGATCCTGTCGGTCGATGGCCAGTCCGTGGAGCAGTCCATCGACCTGCCGCGCATGATCGGCGAACGCCGACCCGGCGCGAGCGTGAAGGTGGAGGTCTGGCGCGACGGCAAGGCGCGCACGCTCGACCTTAAGCTCGGCGACACGCCCGTCGAGAAGACGGCCGCCGCCGAAGTTCCGCCCTTGTCGAAGTCGTCCCAGCTCGGCCTGGCCGTGCGCCCGCTCACGCCCGCCGAGCGGGCGCGCGCCGGCGGCGTGCCCGGGCTGGTGGTGGAGCGCGCCGAGGGTGCCGCCGCTCGGGCCGGCATCAGGCGAGGAGACGTGATCCTCGCCGTGAACAGCGAGGCGGTGGAGACGGTGCAGGCGCTGCAGCGGCTGGTGGAAGGCGCGCGCGACCGCGTGGCGGTGCTGGTGCAGCGCGAGGACGCCCGGTTCTTCGTGCCGGTGCCGCTGGGCTGAGCGCCTCAGGCCAGCACGCGCGCCCGCAGCCTCGACGACGCCCAGTCGGTGAGCATCACCAGCGCGAGGATCACCAGCACGCACATGGAGGCATCCTGGTACTGGAACAGCTTCAGGCTGGACACCAGTTCGAAGCCGATGCCGCCCGCCCCCACCATCCCCAGGATGGTGGCCGCGCGCAGGTTCACCTCGAAGCGGTAGAGCGTGGCGGCGATCCACGAGGGCCAGGCCTGGGGCAGCACGCCGAAGGCGATCACCTGCAGCGGGCGCGCGCCGGTGGCGCGGATCGCCTCCACGGGGCCCGTGTCCACCTCCTCGATGGCCTCGGCGAAGAACTTGCCCAGCATGCCCGCGCCGTGGATGGCCAGCGCGAGCACGCCCGAGAAGGGCCCGAGGCCCACGGCCGCCACGAACACCAGCGCGAAGATGATCTCGTTGATGCCCCGCAGTGCGTTGAGCACCTGGCGGGTGGCATGGAACAGCCAGGCGGCGGGTGCGAGGTTGCGCGCGGCGAGGAAGGTGAGCGGCAGCGCCAGCACCACGCCCAGCACGGTGCCCCACAGCGCGATCTGGATGGTTTCGGCCACAGGCTGCCAGAGCCGTGCCATGTAGCTCCAGTTGGGCGGCAGCATGCGCCCCAGCACGTCGGCGATGTAGGGCAGCCCGCGGGCGAGTTCGCCCCAGTTGAAGCCCAGGTTTCCGGCCGTCCACCACAGCAGCGCCCCGGCGGCCGCCGCGAGGGCGGCGGCGCGCAGCGCGGTGGCCGCCGTCCATGGCCGGCCCACCAGGAAGCGGCGCGGGCCCGGCCGGGCCGGCGCCGCGGATTGCGCGCGCGAGGCCTCGCCGCTCATGCCAGCGCCGCCTCCAGCTCGAGCCCGGGGTAGATGCGCGAGAGCACGCCTGCATCGAGTTCGTCGCGCGAGCCCTCGAACACGATGCGGCCCGCATGCATGCCCACCACGCGGTCGGCGAACTCGCGGGCGTAGGGCACTTGGTGCAGGTTGCACAGCACCGCGATGCCGAGCTCGTGGGCGGCACGCCGCAGGTCGCCCAGCACGATGCGGGCGGTCTTGGGGTCGAGACTCGCCACGGGCTCGTCGGCGAGGATCACGGCGGGCTGCTGGGCCAGCGCCCGGGCGATGCCCACGCGCTGCTGCTGGCCGCCCGAGAGCCGGTCGGCGCGGTCGAAGGCGCGGCCGCGCAGCTCCACCCGCTCGAGGCATTCGAGCGCGATGTCGATGTCGCCCTGGGCGAACACCTGGGCGAGCGAGGAGGCCAGCGGCAGCGAGCCCAGGCGCCCCGTAAGCACGTTCTTGAGCACCGTGAGCCGCGGCACCAGGTTGTGGTCCTGGAAGATCATGCCGATGCGGCGGCGCACCGCGCGCAGCCCCGCGCCGTCGGCGGGCACCGTCACGCCCTCCACCGTGACGGTGCCGGCATCGAAGGGCACCAGCCGGTTGATGGCGCGCAGCAGCGTGGACTTGCCCGCGCCCGAGGGGCCGAGCACCACCAGCATCTCGCCCCCGCGCACGCGCAGGTCAACGCCATCGAGGGCGGTGATTGCGCCGTAGCGCTTCACCAGTCCGGCGATCTCGATCACGGCAGCGGGAAGGGGGCGCGGCGCCCGGTCACTTCATCTTCGAGAGGTCGAGCTTGAGCAGCTGGGCCGTGTCGCGCACCACCGTGTACGCGCCGTCCTGCACGGGCTCGAAGCGCGCGATGGTCTGCTTGCCCCAGGGCACGTCCTTGAGTTCCGCGAAGGCGGCCGCGATGCGCTTCTTCATCTCGGGCGCCATGTCCTTGCGGAAGGCGAAGGGCGCGCCCGGGATGGGTTCGGAGGTCCACACGATGACGACGTCCTCCTTCTTCACCGCGCCGCGCTCGATGGCCACGTCCAGCAGTCCGTCGGCGATGGCGGCCGCGTCCACCTTGCCGTTCTGCACGGCGATGGCGCTGGCGTCGTGGCCGCCCGAGAAGATCACCCGGCCGAAGTGGCTGTCCGGGTCGAAGCCGGCCTTGAGCAGGCCGGCCTTGGGAAACAGGTGGCCGGAGGTGGAACTGGGGTCCACGAAGGCGAAGGTGCGCCCCTTGAGGTCGGCCAGGGTCCGGATGCCGCGGTCCTTGCGGGCGATGATGATGCTCCGGTAGGAGGCGCCGGCCTTGCCCAGCGGGGCGATGGCGAAGCACTCGGCGTTGGCCACCTGCGCGGCGAGCACGTAGGAGAAGGGCCCGAAGAAGGCCACGTCGAGCTTCTTCGCCCGCATGGCCTCGATGACGCCGTTGTAGTCGGTGGCCACGAAGGGCTTCACCTCCATGCCCAGCGCCGCCTCGAGCTTGTCCACCAGGGGCTTGGCCTCGGTGAGGATCATGCGCGGATCCTCGGCGGGCAGCAGGCCGAGGGTGAGGGTCTGCTGGGCGGATGCGGCGAAGGGCAGCAGGGCGAGGCAGCCGACGGCGAGGAGGCGGCGAAGCATGGAGATCTCCGTTTGGGACATAGCAGAAATCTTATCCCCGCTGCGGTCGAGGGGATTTGTCCGGGATCATGGCGCGTGCGACCGCGTGCCGTTCAGGCGATGCGCCGACCCGCCCGCCAGGTGGACAGCGGCACCGGCAGGCCGTCGCGCTCCCGCACCCTGACCAGGTCGGCGCGCTGGCCCACCGCGATGGCCCCCCGGTCCTCGAAGCCCGCCAGGCGCGCGGGCGTGAGCGAGACGGCCGCCACGGCCCGCGCCAGGGGCCAGCCCGCCGCGTCGCGCAGGATGAAGGCGCCGTGCAGCAGTGAGTGGGGCACGTAGTCCGAGGACAGGGCGTCGAGCAGGTCCTGGCGCGCGAGGTGCAGCGCCGAGACGTTGCCCGAGTGCGAGCCGCCGCGCACCAGGTTCGGTGCGCCCATCACCACGCCCATGCCCAGGCCGCGCGCCACGCGGGCCGCCGCCTCGGTGGTGGGGAACTCGCAGATGCCGATACCGGCGGAGGCGCCGTCGTGCACGTGTGCCTCGACGGTGTCGTCGTGGCTCGCCATGGCCAGGCCCCGTTCGCGGCACAGGGCGATCAGCGCCTCGCGGTTGGGTTCGGCATTGCGGGCGTGCATGGCGCGCAGGCGCTCCACCTCGGCGTGCAGGGTCGCGTCGTTCCAGCGCGCGTCCTTCTGGGTGTAGGTGCGGAACTTCTCCAGGTCGGTCCACTGGCGCTGGCCGGGCGTGTGGTCCATGAGCGAGACCAGCCTGAGTTGCGGGTGGTGGAGGTAGTCGCGGGCGAGCGGCACCACGTTGCCGCTGGGCAGCTCGCAGCGCAGGTGCAGGAAGTGCTCGGCGCGCAGCCAGCCGGAGGCGCGCGCGTCGTCCAGGGCGCGGACGATGGCCTCGAGGCCCTGGCTGCGCACGGAGGTGTCGTCGAAGTCGCCCACGCTCACCGCGTCGAGCACCGTGGTGATGCCCGCGGCAGCCACCTGGGCGTCGTGGGTGACGAGTGCCGCCGCAGCCGGCCATCGCACCCCGGGGCGGGGTTCCAGGTGCTTCTCCAGGTGGTCGGTGTGCAGCTCCACCAGCCCGGGCAGCAGCAGGTCGCCGTCGAGGTCCTGCGCGCCAGGCGCGCGCGTGGCGCCGAGTTCCACGCGAACGATGCGTCCGGCGTGCAGTTCCACCGTGCCGAGGAAGGCCTCGGCGGGCGTGACCACCCGGGCGTTGGTGAGGATCTCGCGGGACATGGGCCGGGAGCGTATCAGGCCGCAGCGCTGCGGGCTGCGCGCGGCGGCACGGCTGCCACGCCCAGGGCCAGCGCCGCCGCCGCGAGCCACAGGGCCGCGGCGAAGCTCGACTGCGCGCCGGCGAGGTAGGCCGACACCACCGGACCGGCGCACTGGCCTGCGGCCCACGCGATGGTCATGTGGCCGATGGTGCGGGTGGCCGCCGCGGGTGCCCGCAGCCGGGCCTCGCGCAGCCCGAGCATGGTCACCACCATGAAGGTGCCACCCACCGCCACCGTGCCGAAGGCCAGCGCCCAGGCGCCGGGCAGCAGCGCCATGGCCGCATTGCCCGCGCCCATGAGCACCACCGAGCCGCGGATCACCGCCACGTCGCCGAAGCGCGCGCCCAGGCGGGCGGCCAGCAGCGTGGAGGCGATGCCCGCGGCGCCGAACAGCGGCCAGAACCACACGTAGCCGCCCTGCGCGCCGAGGACCTCCCTCGCCAGCACGGGCAGGAAGGTGGCGGCCGTGACGTAGCCGAAGCCGCACAGGCCGTAGGCGAGCACCAGGCGGGGGATGCCGGTGGCCGGTCCGGCGCCGGTGGCCGGGCCAGTCCCGTGGGTCACCACGGCGCCTGCGGGCGAGACCTGCGCTGGCACGTCGCCCGCGTGCGGCCACACCACGAACGCGATGCCGGCCAGCAGTCCGCCGCAGGCGAGCCACGCTCCCGCGGCACTGCCCCCGCCGAGCGTCCACAGTGCGCAGAGCACGCCGGTGGCCACGATGCCCAGTCCGGCACCCGAGAACACCAGCGCGCTCCATTGCGGGCGTCCGGACGCCGCGGCGTGGCGCAGGCCCCAGGCGGAGGTGTGGATCAGCAGCCACGCCGCGGCCACGCCCGCGAGCAGGCGCAGCGCCATCCACCCGGCCACGTCCTGGACCAGCGCCATGCCGGCCACGCAGGCCACCACGCCGGCCATTCCCGTGCGCATGGCGGCGCGTTCGGACAGAGGCAGGCGCGCCGCGGTGAGCGCGCCCGCCAGGTAGCCCATGTGATTGGCGGCGGCGAGCCATCCGGCGGCCACGATGGACAGGCCGTGGTCGGCCTGCATGAGCGGCAGGATGGGCGTGAACACGAAGCGCGCCGCCGTGGGCACCACGAAGGCGGCCATGGCCAGCAGCACGGCCGCGAGGTGCGGACTCACGCCGCGGCGTCGAGTCCGCGCAGCAGTGCCGTCGGTCTATCGACGGCGGGCACGTCGTCCCAGTCGGGCACGGACACGCCCGTGGCCACCAGCACCGCGGCGATGCCCGCGGCGTTGGCGCCGCGCACGTCGGTCTCGAGCGTGTCGCCGATCATCACGGCGCGATCCGCCGCCACGCCGGTGCGCCGCAGTCCCTCCACGTAGATGGCGCCGTGGGGCTTGCCCAGGCGCTCGAAGCGCAGGTCGGTGCGCCGCGGATGGCGCAGGGCGAGCGCCTGCTCGAACATGCCGGCGAGCGAACCGGCGGCGAAGCCGAAGAAGGCCTCGCCCGCGGGATAGACCAGGTCGGGATTGGGGAGCAGCAGGTGCACCGGCAGGCCGCGCGCCACGCGCCGGAAGATCACCGACAGCGCGGCGTCCAGGCACTCGAGCAGCGGGTAGCCGCTCTCGTCGCCCAGTACCAGCACCTCGAAGTCGTGGTCGGGTGGGACGATGCGTGCTCCGCCGGCCTCGGCGTCGGCCACCGTGTCTGCCGTTCCCAGCACGGCGCAGGCGCGGCCCTCGAGGCCGCGCGCGCGCAGGTGGGTGCGCAGCAGCGAGCCCGAGGTGACGATGCGCCCGGCCGGCACCTCGATGCCCATGCCCTGCAG
>CAZXJW010000044.1:0-15253 GCA_964641005.1 uncultured Rhodocyclaceae bacterium | reverse complement strand
GCTCTCGGAGCCGGGCTCCCGGGCCGACGTGGACCTGCGCGGCAAGCTCGCCAACCAGGCGCCGCTGTCCATCACCGGCAAGATCAATCCGCTCGCCGGCGACCTGTTCGCCGACCTCAAGGTGAGCTTCCGCGACATCGAACTGCCGCCGTTCACGCCCTACTCCGGCAAGTACGCCGGCTACACCATCGAGAAGGGCAAGCTCACGCTCGAGCTCGCCTACCTGATCGAGAAGCGCAAGCTCAGCGCCCAGAACCGCGTGTTCATCGACCAGTTCACGTTCGGCGAGAAGGTGGACAGCCCGGATGCCACCAGCCTGCCCGTGCAGCTCGCGGTGTCGCTGCTCAAGGACCGTGACGGCCGCATCAACCTCGACATCCCGGTGGAGGGTTCGCTCGACGACCCGAAGTTCCGTCTCGGCAAGGTGATCTGGCAGGTGATCGTCAACCTGGTGACCAAGGTCGTGACGGCGCCCTTCGCGCTGCTGGGCTCGCTGGGCGGCGGGGGCGGCGAGGAGCTGTCCTCGCTCGACTTCGCCGCGGGCAGCGCGGCCTTCGACGACGCCGCGCATCGCAAGCTCGACGCCATCGCGAAGGCGCTGCGCGAGCGGCCCGCCCTCAACATCGAGGTCACCGGCCGTGTGGACCCGGTGAAGGACCTGGAGGCGCTTCGCCAGGCCATCTTCGAGCGGAAGCTCAAGGCACAGAAGCTCAAGGAACTCGCGCGCCGGGGCCAGGCGCCCGCCTCCCTGGACGCGGTGGTGATCGAGCCCGGCAGGGACTACGAACGCTGGCTCGAACGTGCCTACAAGGCCGAGAAGTTCCCGAAGCCCCGCAACGTGATCGGCCTCGAGAAGGACCTGCCCGTGCCGGAGATGGAGAAGCTCATGCAGGCCAACATCGTGGCGGGCACGGACGAGCTGCGCGCGCTCGGACTGCAGCGCGCCCAGGCGGTGAAGGACTTCCTCGCCGCCGCGGAGGGCGTGGGCGCGGGCCGTGTCTTCCTGGTGGAGCCGAAGGAAGCGGCGGGCGGCGCGAAGGACAAGGCGGCGGCCAGCCGGGCCGAATTCTCGCTGCGCTGAGCGCCACGCCCGCATCGCACCGCCATGGGTGCGGCAAGCCCATGACCGGGCACGCTTTCCCGGCTCTCAAGCTGGCGGCGACACGGCCGATAACCATCCTGTCGTCCGTCTCCTTCCCCGGGGTGGTTCCCACGTGCCGTCCAGCCGCAGTTCCCTGCCCACCTCCCGGCCCGCCTGGCGCGCCTCGCTCAGGACGCGGCTGCTGCTGCTGGCGCTCGCCACCGGGATCGCGCTGACCCTGGTGGCCTCGGCGGTGCAGCTTGCGCTGGAGTACCGCCGCGGCCGCGAGGACATCGAGGCGCTGGTGGACCACATCGCGCACACGACGCTGGGCCCGCTCGCCAACGGCGTGTGGCAGATGGACTCGGTGCAGGTCAACCTGCTGCTGTCCGGCATCACCCAGCTGCCCGACGTACGTGGCGCTCGCGTGGACACCACCCTGGGCGAGCGCTATCGGGAAGGGCGCTCGGTGGCCGAGGGCACGGGCTTCAGCCGCAGCTTCGAGCTGCGCGTGCCGGAGTCGCCCGAACCCATCGGCCAGCTGGTGGTGGAGGTGAGCCTCGAGAACCTGCGTTCGCGCATCCTCGACAACGCGCGCATGGCTCTCGCCTCGCAGGTGCTGGCCTCGCTGCTGCTCGCCGCGCTGCTGGTGTCCTTCGCCCATCGGCTCGTCACCCGCCACCTCGACCGCATCGCCGCGTGGTCGCGTGAACAGGCCGGCGGCGCGCGCGTCGCACCGCTCGGACTGGACCGCCGCCGCGCGCTGCCCGACGAACTCGACCTCGTGGTGGACGCGCTCAATGCCATGCACGGCGCCGTGGAGGCGGAACTCGCGGCCCGGCGCCATGCGGAGGGCGCGCTCTTCGCGGAGAAGGAGCGCCTGCAGGTCACGCTCAACTCCATCGCCGACGCCGTTATCTGCGCCGACGTGAACGGCTGCGTCACCTACCTCAACCCCGCCGCGGAGCAGTTCACCGGATGGCCGCAGGCCGAGGCCGCGGGCCGCCGCCTGGGAACGGTGTTCAACGTGGTCAACGACATCACCCGCGAGCCCGTCCCGGATCCGGTGGGCGCGGTCTGCCGCCACGGCCAGGCCGTGGGCCTGTCGCTGTCGTCACACCTGGTGTCCCGCGACGGCACGGTCCGCGTCATCGAGGAGTCCGCCGCGCCGATCCGCAATGCGCACGGGGGCATCACGGGGATCGTGATCGTGTTCCGGGATGTCACTGCCGCGCGCGAGATGGAGCACCGCGTGATGCACCAGGCCACCCACGACGCGCTCACGGGCCTGCCCAACCGCGCCATGCTCAACGAGCAGCTCGCCCACACCATCGCCCTCGCCTCGCGCAAGCAGTGGCGGGTGGCGCTGATGTTCATCGACCTCGATCGCTTCAAGGTGGTCAACGACTCGCTGGGCCACGCCGTGGGCGACCAGCTGCTGCAGCAGGTGGCGGCCCGCCTGCAGGCGGCGGTGCGCGAGAGCGACCTGGTGTGCCGCCAGGGCGGTGACGAGTTCCTGGTGCTGCTGCCCGACGCGGCCACCGACGAGTCCGTGACCCAGGTGGCCGAACGCGTGCTGCAGTCGCTCGACCGGCCCTTCGCGGTGGACGGCCGCGAGCTGTCGGTGACGCCCTCCATCGGCATCGCCGTGTACCCGCGCGACGGCGAGGACATGGACGGCCTGGTGAAGAGCGCCGACGCGGCCATGTACGCGGCCAAGGAGGCCGGCCGCAATTGCCACCGCTTCTTCTCCCGCGACATGCAGGCCCGCGCCATGGAGCGCCTCGCCCTCGAGGCCAGCCTGCGCCAGGCGCTCGCCCGCGACGAGTTCGTGCTGCACTTCCAGCCCCAGGTGGACACCGACGCTGGCCTCATCACCGGCGCGGAGGCACTCGTGCGCTGGGCGCACCCCGACGGGGAGCTCATCCCCCCGGCCCGCTTCATCGCGCTCGCCGAGGAGGCCGGACTGATCGTCCCGCTGGGGCACTGGGTGCTGCGGGCCGCGACCCGGGCGGCCGCGGGCTGGCGGGTCGCGGGGCACGAGGCCCTGACCGTGTCGGTCAACGTCTCCGCCGTGCAGCTGCGCGACCCGGGCATCGTGGCGGCGGTGGCCGAGGCGCTCGCGGACGCCGACCTGCCGCCCGCGGCGCTGGAACTGGAACTCACCGAGAGCGTCATGGCGGCCTCCACGGAGATCGTGGAACGGGTCGACGCGCTCAAGGCCCTGGGCGTGCGCATCGCCCTGGACGACTTCGGAACCGGTTACTCCGCGCTCGCCTACCTCAAGCGCTTCCCGCTGGACACCCTCAAGATCGACCGCGCCTTCGTTCGTGATGCCCATCGCGATCGCCACGACGCCGCCATCGCCAAGGCGATCCTCGGCCTGGGGCAGAGCATGTCGCTGGACGTGGTGGCCGAGGGCGTGGAATCCGCCGAGCAGCTGGAGTTCCTGCGCCGCCACGGCTGCCGGGTGATGCAGGGCTATCACTTCAGCCCGCCCGTCAGCGCAGCGCAGTTCGAGCGCATGCTCGCGCGCGAGGGCACGACCGCGCTCGCGATGGGCGCCGCCGGATGAGCCGCCTGGCGCGGGCGGCACGCCCGCTGGCCATGGCCGCCCTGCTCGCGCTGGCCGCCGCGCGGCCCGCGCTGGCGGCCCGGGAAGCCGTGGCCATCGGTGCCGAGGACGACTGGTTCCCCTACTCGGCGTCCGTGCGCGGCGAGGCCCGCGGCCTGAGCGTGGACCTGGTGCGCGCCGCCTTCGAGGCTTCCGGCGTGCAGGTGCGCTTCGTGCCGCTGCCCTTCAAGCGCTGCATCGCCCACGCGCGCGAAGGGCAGGTGGCGGGCTGCTTCAACCTCTCCAAGTCGCCACGCGTGCTGGACGACTTCCTCTGGCCGAAGGACCCCCTGACCAGCCCCCGCATCCTGGTTTACGCACGCAGCGACTGGACCGGCGGCCCGGTCACTCCGGCCTCGCTCGCGGGGCGCGAGCTGCTGGTGTCCCAGGAATACCTCTACGGCGGCCTGCTGGAGAGGCACCCCCGCATCCGCCGGGTGGTGGCGCGCACCGACCTCACCGGCCTCAAGATGCTGGTGAACGGCCGCGCCGACTTCATGCTGCTCTACGAGCGCGCCGGCGACCACCTCGTGCATCGCGAGGCCGCGCACCTTGCCGGGCAGATCCGCGTGGTCGGGGACATGGGGATCGCGCCGCAGTACCTGGGCTTCAGCCGGTCGCATCCCGAAGCGGAACGCCTGCTGGCCGCCTTCGAGGGCGGGATGCGCCGCATCCTCGCCAACGGCACGGCCGCCAGGCTGGAACGCGCATGGCGCCAGGAGGGCCAGGCCTTGCGCGATGGCGCGGCGGCGAGCCTCGCCTCGCAATGACGCACGCCACCCGATCGCTATAATCCGGGCCGATTCGACCACGGCGCGAGCCCGACGCGAAGCCTCCCCGCCGGCGACGGCGGCCCACATCCTGGGAGCTGGCCATGACGAAGCAGGAACTGAAGGAGCAGAACGAAGCGCTGCGCAACCTCCTGATGGAGATCCGCGACATGATCGACTCGGAGCTCGAGGCCATCGACGAAATGGACGACGAGGACGAGGAAGAGGAGGAAGAGGACGAGTAGGCCTCGTCCACGCCGCGCAGCGCCATGACGCCCCGCGGCCCCGGTTCCCGCGAAGCCACCTGAATGGTGGCTTCTTTTTCGCCCCTCGCCACCGCGCGGACCGTCGCCGCACTGGCGGCGTTCGCGGCGCTCGCCGCGGCGGGCCACGCCGCCTTCTCCGCGCCCGGGCGCGAGGGGCTGGCGGTGGTGCTCGCCCTGGGTCCTGCGGCACTGGCCTGTGCGTGGGGCGTGCGTCGCGCCGGCGCACTGGCCGTGGCAGCCGTGGCCTGCGCCGCGGCGATGCTCGGATGGTGCTGGTTGCGCTGGGCCCTGGATGCGGCCTGGCCCTGGCTGCTCCAGTACCTGGCCATGCAGGCCGGCCTCGGCTTCCTGTTCGGGCGAACCCTGCTGCCAGGCCGCGAACCCCTGGTCGCCACCTTCGCCCGCCTCGTGCATGGCACGATCCCCGCCCCCATCGCCCGCTACGGCCGGGCCGTCACGTGGGCGTGGACGGCGTTCTTCCTGGCGATGGCCCTGGCCGCGCTGCTGCTGTGGTTCACGGCCTCGCGGGAGACATGGTCGGCGTTCGTGAATCTGCTCACCCTGCCGCTGGTGGTGGCGATGTTCGTGGGCGAGTACGCCCTGCGCCGCCTGCTCTTCCCGGACTTCGAGCACGCCTCGCTGCTGGCCGGCGCCCGTGCCTTCCGTCGCTTCGTCGCGGGCGACACGGCTCCATGAACCCGGCACGCCCGTGGCGGCCGTCCGCGGCGATCCGCGCGTCCGCGCTGCTGCATGCCGGCGCCGCGGCCACGGCCCTGGCCATGCCGGGCACCTGGCCATGGGCGCTGGCCGCCGTGGCTGCCGACCACGCCGCTCTCACGGCGGCGGGCCTCTGGCCGCGCAGCCGCCTGCTCGGGCCGAACCTGCTGCGCCTTCCGCCCGAAGCCGCGGCACGCGGCGAGGTGGCCCTGACGGTGGACGACGGCCCGGATCCGGAGGTGACACCCGCGGTTCTCGACCTGCTGGCCCGCCGCGGCGCGGGCGCGAGCTTCTTCTGCATCGGCGAGCGGGCCCGTGCCCGACCCGACCTCGTGCGCGCCATGGTGGCAGGCGGCCACCGCGTGGAGAATCACACCCAGCGCCACGGACATGGCTTCTCCCTGCTGGGCATGGGTGGATTCGTGCGCGAGATCGGTGCCGCGCAGGAAACCCTCGCAAACATCTGCGGCGTGCCGCCACACTGGTTCCGGGCGCCCGCGGGGCTGCGCAACCCGCTGCTCGAACCCGCCCTCGCGCGCCTCGGCCTGCACCTCGCCGCCTGGACCCGGCGCGGTTTCGACACGGTGCGACGCGACCCGCAGCGCGTGGCCGCCCGGCTGCTCGAAGGCCTGGCCGCGGGCGACATCCTGCTGCTGCACGATGGCCACGCCGCACGCACGGCCGCCGGCGTGCCGGTGATCCTGGAGGTGCTGCCGCGACTGCTGGACGCACTCGAGGCGCGCGGCCTGCGTGCCGTGGCGCTGCCCCGACCATGAACACCATGGCACTCGCACCCATGGCGCACCAGGACGCGCGCCGCTGGCTCGTGGACAGGGCGGCGGCACCGTACCGGGCCGCCGGGCGCTTCGCCTGGCACTTCGCCCGCGGCAAGCTCGGCGGCGACCCGGTGTTCACGGCGCTGCTGCAGCGCGGACTGGTGCCGCGCGAGGCGCGTGTCCTGGACCTGGGCTGCGGACAGGGCCTGCTGGGCCCGTGGCTGGAGGCCGCCGCGCACCTCGAGGATGCGGGCGGATGGCCGGCGCAGTGGTCGCGCGGCCCCGGTCGCTGCCACGTGCACGGCATCGAACTGATGGCGCGCGACGTCCGGCGCGCGCATCTGGCGCTCGGGCCGGCGGCCGCGGTGTTCCAGGGCGACATCCGCACGACCCCCTTCCCCGCCAGCGACACCGTGGTGATCCTCGACGTGCTGCACTACCTCGGCCTGACGGAGCAGCAGGAGGTGCTCGTGCGGGCGCGCGAGGCGCTGCCGCCCGGCGGTACGCTGCTGCTGCGCGTCGGCGATGCCGGCGCGGGCTGGCGTTACCGGGCGAGCCAGTGGGTGGATGCCGCCGTGACGCTGGCGCGTGGCCATCGCGCGCCGCCGGTGCACGGCCGTTCGCTGCCGGCCTGGCTCGCGCTGCTGGAACGGCTCGGGCTGCCCGCGCGCGCGGTGCCCATGAGCGAGGGGACGCCCTTTGCCAACGTGCTGCTGGTGGGGCAGCGGCGCTAGGCGTGTGCGCGGCTCAGGGCGCCGTTCCGGTGTACTCCGAGAACAGGCGCGCCTCCACGTGGCGGGACACGCCGGTGAAACCGGCCGCGCAGAGCGTCTCCAGTACCCGGTGCGGCGGCACGCAGGCCTCGATCGTGTCCCAGTAGTAGCGCATCAGCCGCGGCATCTCGGGGCTGCGCGAGACCACCCGCGACAGCGCCGGCACCACGCCACGCATGTAGGCCCTGAGCAGAAGGGTCGCCAGGCGTCCCTCGGGTCGGGTGATCTCGAGCACGCACACCCGGCCGCCCGGCACGAGCACGCGCCGGAACTCCCGGAAGGCCGCGGACAGGTCCGACAGGTGGCGCAGGGCGTAGCCCATGCTCACGAAGTCCGCGCAACCGTCGGGCAGCGGTATGGACTCGGCGCGCCCCTCGAGCAGTCGCACGCCGTCGGGCAGCCGCGCATGGGCCAGCATGCCGGGGCTCGGATCGATCCCGGTGACCAATGCCGCGTCGCCGCACAGGCGCACGGCTTCGGCTGCCACCAGTCCGGTGCCGGTACCCACGTCCACCACCCGCATGCCCGGGCGCAGCCCCGCCCGCGCCAGCGCCTGGCCGCGGTACCAGGCACCGCTGCCGAAGGCCATCATGCGCTCCACGCGGTCGTAGTCGCCGGCCGCGCTGTCGAAGATGCCGCGCACCCAACCGCGCCGGTCGGACTCGGATCGGTAGTACTCGGTGAGCGGCCGATGGGGCTCGCGCACCGGGGCCTCTCCGCCTCCGGGCGCTTCGCTCATGCGCGCCTCGCGCCAACGGGCGACGTTTCGGCCCGGGCGCCTCGCGCCGAGGCCGCGGGACGGCCAAGCTCCTCCGCGAAATAGCCCTCGAGCTGGCGGGCGAATTCGCGCGCATCGCCGCGAACCTCGAAGCGCCGGCCGAGCCGGACCCGGAAATGCAGCGGCAGCACCGGCCGGCGCCACAGCGGCCATCCCTTGCCGAGGTAGTCGGAATCCGTCTCGATGATCACCGTCTGCACCGGCGCGCCGGCGGCACGTGCCGCCAGGGCGAATCCGGCCCGGAACGGATTCACCGGCGCACGCACCGTGCGCGTGCCCTCCGGGAACACCAGCAGCTGGCCGCCGGCGCGCAGTTCACGCACGGAGTCGCGCACCATGCCGGTGGCCGAGTCGTTGCGGATGTAGCGCGCAAGCCGGGCGGCACCACCCACCACGGGGCT
Source organism: uncultured Rhodocyclaceae bacterium (assembly GCA_964641005.1). Taxonomy (GTDB): domain Bacteria; phylum Pseudomonadota; class Gammaproteobacteria; order Burkholderiales. Next base: position 7,077 of record CAZXJW010000044.1, on the reverse strand, counting down.
GCGCCACAGGTCGGCCTTCATGATGCAAACCGCCCGCGGCAGGCGCGATGCCACCAGCACCACGTCGATCAGCGAAGGATGGTTGCACGCGATGACGATGCCGCCTTCGTCACCCAGGCGGTCAAGCGCGGAGGCATCCACGTGGAATCGGCCCGACAGGCCGTAGATCGCGAGTGACAGCCGCGACACCGCCCGGACGCACGACCGCCCCACGACGCGCCCGGCATGCTCGCCCAGCAGCGGCGCGAGCAGGGACGCCACGAGGCTCCACGCGAGGGCAAGCAAGGGAAAGACTGGAACGAACAGCCAGTAGACGACGGCGTCATACACACGCAGCAGCGCGCGCATCAGCGGGCAGCCCCGAACGCGCAGCCACGCGGGCATGCAACCGGAAACGGCGGAAGGACACGTTGGAAGCACACGAACATGGGCGGATTATAGGGAGTCTCCGCAGGGCGCCTCCGGCCGCAGCCTTGTCCCTTGCCCGAGGGGGCGGCTAGAATCCATCGAACCGTGCCTGCTGCCCGGGGATTCCTTCCGAAGGGCAGCACGCGTCCCGTCATGCGACACGCCGCCACTCCGTGAACAGCCCAGCCTTCCACGATCCCGACGAAGCCGAACTCGCCGGGCTGATCGTCGAGGCCCTCAACCTCGAGATCGGTGCCCACGAGATCGATCCCGAGGCCCCGCTGTACCGCGACGGCCTGGGCCTCGATTCCATCGACATCCTCGAGATCGCGCTGGTGATCTCCAAGCGCTACGGTTTCCGCATGCGCGCCGACGACGAGGACAACACCCGCATCTTCGCCTCGCTGCGCGCGCTCGCCGCGCACGTCCGGAGCCACCGGACGCTGTGAGAACCGTGCCGGGCGTGATGCCGGCAGCGTCGCCGGCCCGACCCGCGGCCGATGACGCCGTCGCACTGATCGCCCACGAAGATCCGGACACGCCGCTCGCGTGGCGCGCCGGGCGCGTGGTCACCGCGGCACGTTACCTGGGAGACGTGACCGCCCTTGCCACGCGCATGCCCGGCACGGGCTTCGTGGTCTCGCTGTGCGAGGACCGCTACCTGTTCGCGGTGACGCTCGGCGCGGCCCTGCTTCGAGGCCTGCCGGTGCTGTTGCCCCCGGCGCGCACGCCGGCCGTGGTGGAGCGCATCCGAGCGGCGTGGTCTCCTTCGATCGTGGCCTGCGACGCACCCGATGCCGCCTTTCCCGGAGCGCTCGTCCCGGGCGATGACGGCACTGGCGCGCCCGGCCTCTTCCCACCCCCGCGCATTCCCGGCGATCGCATCGCCGCGGTGCTGTTCACCTCCGGATCCACCGGCGAACCCGTGCCCACGCCGAAATCCTGGGCCTCGCTGCGAGACAACGCCCGCGCCGGCGCCGAGGCCCTCGGCGTGCGGCAGGGGGCGCCCATGTCCATCCTCGGCACGGTGCCGGCGCAGCACTCCTACGGCTTCGAATCCACCGTGCTCATCGCCCTGCACGGCGGACACGCCTTCCACGCCGGCCGGCCGCTGTTCCCCGCCGACGTGGCCGGAGCACTCGCCGCGCTGCCGCGCCCGCGCATGCTGGTGACCACTCCCGTGCACTTGCGCGCCCTGCTGGAGGACGACGTGCCGCTGCCACCGGCCGACCTGGTGGTGAGTGCCACGGCGCCGCTGCCCGAGGCGCTGGCCGCGCGAGCGGAGCATCGATTCGCGGCCCCGCTCGTGGAAATCTACGGCTGCAGCGAAGCGGGCCAGCTCGCCACCCGCCGCACGGTGCAGGAGGCAGCCTGGACCCCCATGCGTGGCGTGCGCCTGTGGCTGGACGCAACCGGCACCTGGACCGACGGCGGACACGTGCCGCGCGCCACGCGGCTCGCCGACGTGATCGAGATCGACCCCGATGGCCGCTTCCGGCTCCTCGGGCGCGACGGCGACATGGTGGACGTGGCGGGCAAGCGCCACTCGCTGGCCGCGCTGGATCGCACGCTCGCCGCCATCCCCGGCGTGCTCGACGGGGCGTTCCTCGCGCCGGAGCGCGCCGACGGCCGTGCCGTTCGCCTGATGGCCTTCGTGGTGGCCCCGGGGCGCACGGAGGAGGAGATCCTCGCGGCGCTGCGCGCGCAGATCGATCCGGCTTTCCTGCCGCGGCCGCTGGTGCGCGTGGAACGACTGCCGCGCAACGACACGGGCAAGCTGCCGCGCGAGGCGCTGCTCGCGCTGGCGGCGCGCCGCAGCGCGGCGTGAGCGGCCGCCACACGTTCGAAGTGACGATTGCGCCGGCACATCCGGCCACGGAAGGCCATTTCCCCGGGCGCCCGGTGGTGCCTGGCGCCCTGTTGCTCGACCTCGCCCTGCAGGCCGTGGCGGCCGCGGGCGGCCCGGCCGCGCCGCTGGTGGTGGAGCAGGCCAAGTTCCCCGCGCCGGTGGCGCCGGGCTGCACGGTGCGCTTCGAGGTGGAGTCCTCGCCGCCGCGGACGCGCTTCAGCGGCAGCGTGGACGGAACGACCGTGATCGCCGGAAGCGTGCGCAGTGCCTCGCAAGCCTGAGGCACCCGCGGCCGCCACGCCCGAGTGGCGCGCGCGGCCCGAGCGCAGCAACGCGTTCGCGCTTTCGGCCATGCGCTGGGCGGCGCTGAACCTGGGCCGTCCCGTCGCGCGCCTGCTGCTGCTGCCCATCACGGCCTGGTTCCTGGCCACGGTCCCGTCGGCGCGGCGCGCCTCGCGCGCCTACCTCGACCGCGCGCTCGGCCGCCCCGCAACGCTGCTGGACGTGGCGCGCCACTTCCACGCCTTCGCCAGCGTGACGCTGGACCGCGTCTGGTTCCTCACCGGACGCCACGACCTCTTCCAAGTGGAGGTTCAGGGCGAGGCGGTGGCCCGCACGGTGGCCGCGGCCGGCACCGGCTGCTTCCTGCTCGGCGCACACTACGGCAGCTTCGAGTCGGTGCGCGCGTGGGGACTGCGTCAGCCCGGCGTGCGGGTGAGCCTTCTCATGTACGAGGACAACGCGCGCCGCATCGGCGCCGCGTTGCGCGCCCTGGATCCGGGCCTCGACCTCACCATCATCGCCCTGGGCCGGGTGGACTCCATGCTGAAGCTTCGCGAGGCCCTCGAGGCTGGCCAGTGGGTGGGCATGCTGGGCGATCGCGCACTCGGCGACGACGACACGGTGGAACTGCCCTTCCTGGGCCGCCCGGCGCGCTTCCCCCTCGGCCCGTTCCGGCTCGCGCGCATGCTGCGCCGGCCCGTGGTGCTCATGTGCGGCGCGTGGCTGGGCGGCAACCGCTATCGCGTGCGCTTCGAGGCCATGCCCGAGGACCTCTCGCCCGAGGCCGCCGCGGCCCACTACGCGGCACGGCTCGAGGCATGGTGCAGGGAGGCGCCCCTGAACGGATTCAACTTCCATGACGTGTGGGCCTGAGCGACGCCACGGCGGCTGCAGGCCCGCGGCGCGCCGCGGCGTCCGGACCCTCGCGCTCGCGCTGCTGGCCTGCGCCGCGGGTCGCGCGGCGTGCGCGGAGGCGGAACTCGAGGCCTTCCTTCAGGCGCGCGCCCGCATCAGCGCGGACGAAGTGCGCTTCGTGGAGCGCACCTTCGTGTCCATGGCCGACCAGCCCCTGAAGAGCAGCGGCGTGCTGCGCTACACCGCGCCGGACCGGCTCGAGAAGCGCACCGAGAGGCCGCGGCGACAGAGCCTGCGCATCGAGGGCGCGCGCCTGGTGATGGAGACCGGCGACCCGCCACGGGTGCGCAGCCTCGGCGTGACCGAGGCGCCCGGGGTGGCCGCGCTGGTGACGGGCCTGCGTGCAGCGCTCGCCGGTGATGGCGCGATGCTGCAGGCCACCCATCACGTGCACTGGCAGGCCGAGGGGGCGCGCTGGAACCTGGTGTTGCGGCCCCGGGAGGACGCGGCCGCGCGCATGGTGCGCAGCGTCCAGCTCTCCGGTCGCGGCGACGTGGTGACGCGGGTGGAAGTGGTGCTGGCAGGCGGCGACCGCTCGGTGATGCTGCTGGGCCCCGATGCGCGCTGAGCGCATCGCCCTCCTGGCTTGGGCCGTGCTGCTGGCCGCCGCGCTGGCGGTGGTGGCGCAGGCCCGCATCGCCACCGACCTGTCGGCCTTCCTGCCGCGCGCGCCCTCGGCCGCGCAGCAGGTGCTGGTGGACCAGCTGCGCGAGGGCGCCGTGGCGAAGGTGCTGCTGGTGGCTCTGCGCGGCGCGGAGCCGCCGACCCTGGCGCAGGCGAGCCACGCCATGGCCGCGCGCCTGCGCGGCGACCCGCGCTTCGCGTCCGTGGACAACGGCGAAGCCGTGGACACGGAGCGCGAGCGCGCGATCCTGTTCGACAACCGCTACCGGCTGGGCGGTGGGCCGCGACCCGGGAGCTTCGAGGAAGTGGCGCTGCGCGAGGCGCTGCAGGACTCCCTCGACACCCTCGCCTCACCCGCCGGGCTGGCCCTGAAGGACCTGGTGGCGGCCGATCCCACCGGCGAGACCCTGCGTCTGCTCGACACCCTGGGCACGGCCGCCACGCCGCGCATGGCGGAGGGCGTGTGGTTCGACGCCAGCGGCAACCGCGCACTGCTCGCGCTGCAGACGAAGGCCACGGGCTTCGACCTGGACGCCCAGGAGGCGGCTCTCGCGGCCGTGCGCGCGGCCTTCGCCGATGCGCGGCCTTCGCCGGACATCACCCTGGAGCTCTCCGGACCGGCGGTGTTCGCGGTGGCCTCGCGAGAGGCCATCCGCGGCGACGCCGCCCGCTACGCCACGGCGGCCACCGTGGCCATCGCCGTGGTGCTGCTGCTGGCGCTGCGCTCGCTGCGCCTGCTGCTGCTCGCCTTCGTGCCGGTGGTCACCGGCGCCGCGGCGGGGGTGGCGGCGGTGGCGCTCGCGTGGGGCGAGGTGCACGGCATCACGCTGGGCTTCGGGGCCACGCTGATCGGCGAGGCCGTGGACTACGGCATCTACCTCATCGCCCGTCGCGAGTCCGGGCGCTCCACCACGGCGCTGCTGGCGCGGGTGTGGCCCACCATCCGCCTCGGGATGCTCACTTCCGTCTGCGGCTTCGGCGTGCTGCTGTTCTCCGGCTTTCCCGGCCTGGCGCAGCTCGGGCTGTTCTCCGCGGCCGGGCTCGTGGCGGCCGCGCTCACGGCGCGCCACGTGCTGCCCGCGCTGCTGCCCGGGCGGACGGTGACGCCCTCCGATGGGCTGGAGGCCCTGGCCTCGGGACTTCTCGGCGGTGCGGCGCGGCTGCGCGCGCTGCCGCTGCTGGCGCTGGCCGCGGGCGCCGGCGCGCTGGCATGGCAGGGCGGCCCGATGTGGAACGACACCCTGGCGGCACTGAGCCCCGTGCCGGTGGCCGGGCAGGCGCTCGACCAGGAGTTGCGCGAGGCCATGGGCGCCCCGGACGTGCGCCACGTGGTGGTGGTACGCGGCAACGATCGCGAGGACGCGCTGCGCGGTGCCGAAGCCGCCGGCGCCGTGCTCGAGGCCCTGCAGGGCCACGACGCGCTGCAGCGCTTCGACTCCCCCGCCGCCTTCCTCCCCAGCGCCGCGGCCCAGGTCGCGCGCGCCGCCGCCCTGCCCGACGCGGCCACGCTGCGCAGCCGCCTGGAGTCCGCGGCGCGCGGCCTGCCGCTGCGCACCGGGAGCTTCGAGCCGTTCGTGCAGGCCGTGGAGGCCACCCGCGCCGCGCCGGCCCTGGTTCTCGAGGACCTCGCCGGCACGCGCCTGGAGCTGCGCGTCCGAGCACTGCTCGCCGAGCGCCCCGACGGCGTGCACGCCCTGATGCCCCTGACGGGCGTGCGCGACGCCGACGCCGTGGCTGCCGCGCTGGCGGGCCTGGGCGCGGCGCGCGCGGTGCTGGTGGACGTGAAGGACGACGCCGACGCGCTGTACCGAGGCTACCGGCGCGAGGCGGCCACCCTCGCCCTGGCGGGCGCGGGCGCGGTGGTGCTGCTGCTCGCCTTGGCGCTGGGTTCGCTGCGCGCCCTCGCGGCCGTCTGCCTGCCGCTCGCGGCTGCCGTGGCTTGCACGGCGGCCGCGTTGCGGCTGCTGCACGGACCGCTCACGCTGTTCCATCTGGTGGGGCTGCTGCTGGTGGTGGCCGTGGGCTCGAACTACGCGCTGTTCCTGGTGCAGGGCGCGCGGGAGCGGGACACGGGGTCCGGCACGGCGCTGTCGCTGCTGCTGGCCGCCGGCTCCACGGTGCTCGGCTTCGGGCTCATCGGGCAGTCGGGCGTCCCGGTGCTCGCCGCCATCGGCACCACGGTGGCCGCGGGCGCGGCCCTGGCACTGCTGTTCACGGCCGCGGGAGCGCCGAGGGGGCGCTGATAGAATCCGGCGAGAGACCGGACCTGCGCTGCGGTCGCGAGGCCTCGATCGCGGGGTCCGTCACGCCACGTGCACGAGGCCCGGCCTGCCCGCGTAGGTCCTGACCCCACCAGCCGCCCGACCAGCCCCCCGTCTTGCAACCGCTCGCGATCAGCGCCACCTCACTCGCCACCTGCCTCGGCCGCGGCCGCGCCGCGCACCTGCATGCGCTGCGCCACCAGGCGAGCGGTCTCGCGCCCTGCCGGTTCGAAACCGTGGTGCTGGACACCTGGATCGGCGAGGTTGCCGGCGTGGATGACGTGCCCATCGCGGGTACGCTGTCGAGGTTCGACTGCCGCAACAACCGCCTCGCGCTGCTCGGCCTGGAGACCGACGGCTTCGTCGACGCGGTGGCCAGGGCGCGCGCGCGCCACGGCGCGGCGCGCATCGGCGTGTTCCTCGGCACCAGCACCTCGGGCATCCTGCAGACCGAACTGGCCTACCGGCGGCGAGCGGCAGACGGCAGCCTGCCGCCCGACTTCCACTACGCCGAGACGAACAACACCTTCTCGCTCGCGGACTTCGCGCGACGCGTGCTGGCGCTGGAGGGCCCGGCCGTGGTGGTGTCGGCCGCCTGCGCCTCCAGCGCCAAGGTGTTCGCCAGCGCCGCGCGCGCCATGGCGGCCGGCCTGTGCGACGCGGCGGTGGTGGGCGGCGTGGATTCCCTCGCGCTCACGACGCTGTACGGCTTCGCCTCCCTCGGCCTGCTCTCCGCGC
>CAZXJW010000043.1:8821-15315 GCA_964641005.1 uncultured Rhodocyclaceae bacterium | reverse complement strand
ACGCCGTAGTCCTGGAACTTGAGCGCCAGGTCGAGCACGTCGTGGCCGGTCATCTTCGACCAGCCCTCCACGGCCACCTTGCCCTCGCGACAGTCGAGGCCGACCATGATGTGCCCGGGAAAGGCATAGCAGGCGTCGTGAAGGAAGCCGGGGGTCTTCACGGCCGCCGTGCCGATGATCACGTAGGAGATGCCGTCGTCGAGATAGCGCTCGATGGTGTCGAGGTCGCGGATGCCGCCGCCGAGCTGCACGGGCACGTCGTCGCCCACGGCCTCGAGGATGGCCTTGACGGCCGGCTCGTTGACCGGCTTGCCGGCCACGGCTCCGTTGAGGTCCACCAGGTGGAGGCGGCGCGCACCCAGGGCCATCCAGTGGCGGGCCATGGCGGCAGGGTCGTCCGAGAACACGGTGGCCTGGTCCATTTCGCCCTGGCGGAGGCGAACGCAGTGACCGTCCTTGAGGTCGATGGCCGGAATGATGAGCATGGTGGCGCCTGGAAGGTGGCAGCCGCGCAGTGGCGGCGTGAAGGCGGTCAGGGGGCGGAGGAGGTGCGGCTCGTATCCGGCTGCGGGGACCGATCGGGGTCCCACGACATGAAGTTGGACAGCAGCTTCAGGCCGGCAGCGTGGCTTTTTTCCGGGTGGAACTGGACGGCGAACAGTCTAGCCCTCGCCACGGCGCAGGTAAACGGCACCGGGTAGTCGGTGGTGCCGGCCACAAGCCCCGGATCGGCGGGCTCGACGAAGTAGCTGTGCACGAAATAGAAGCGCTCACCCTCGCCGATACCCGCCCAGAGGGGGTGTGCACGGCTCTGGTGCACGCGGTTCCAGCCCATGTGGGGCACCTTCAGGCGGCGGCCGGCGGCGTCCGCCAGGCCCTCGCCGAAGCGCCGCACCCGGCCGGGCAGGATCGCCAGCCCGGCCACGTCGCCTTCCTCGCTGCGCTCGAACAGCATCTGCAGGCCGATGCAGATGCCGAGGAAGGGCCGCGACGCGGCGGCGCGCACCACGGCGGCGCGCAGGCCGCGGGCATCGAGCTCGCGCATGCAGTAGGGCATGGCACCCTGGCCGGGGAACACCACGCGCTCGGCGCCGTCGATGTCCTCCGGCCGGTCGGTGACCCTCACCTCGCGCCCCGGCGCCACGTGCTCGATGGCCTTGGCCACCGAGCGCAGGTTGCCCATGCCGTAGTCGACGACGGCCACGTGCATGGCGCTACAGGCTTCCCTTGGTGGAGGGCAGCTGGCTGGCGGCGCGCGGGTCGAGCTCCACGGCCATGCGCAGCGCGCGGCCGAAGGCCTTGAACACCGTCTCGCACTGGTGGTGGGCGTTCACCCCGTGCAGCATGTCGACGTGCAGCGTGACCCCGGCGTGGTTCACGAAGCCCTGGAAGAACTCGTACACCAGCTGGGTCTCGAGCGTGCCGATCATGGCGCGGGTGAACTCGCCGCGGAACTCGAGACCGGGCCGCCCGGAGAGGTCCACCACCACCCGCGACAGCGCCTCGTCGAGCGGCACGTAGGCGTGGCCGTAGCGGCGCACGCCGCGCTTGTCGCCGAGCGCCCTGGCGAAGGCCTGGCCGAGCGTGATGCCCGTGTCCTCCACCGTGTGGTGGCCGTCGATGTGCAGGTCGCCCTGCGCCTCGATCTCCAGGTCGAACAGCCCGTGGCGGGCTATCTGGTCGAGCATGTGGTCGAGGAAGCCGATGCCCGTGGACAGCGTCGAGCGGCCGCTGCCGTCGAGGTGGATGGCGGCGCGGATGCGGGTCTCGAGGGTGTTGCGGACCACTTCGGCGCTGCGGGACGCGGGGGTGTTGTCGGTCATGGCGGCACTCAGGCGACGAGGGATGCGGCGAGCGCATCGAGGAACAGCCGGTTCTCGGCGGGCGTGCTGACGGTCACGCGCAGGCAGCCGGCGAGCAGCGGATGGCCGCCGTCGAGCAGCTTCACCAGCACGCCGCGCCGCTTCAGGCCGGCGAACACGGCCGGTGCGTCCTTCACCCGCAGCAGCAGGAAGTTGGCGGCGCTGGGGAACACGGTGACGCCGGGCAGGCGCGCGAGCGCATCGGCGAGCTCCGCGCGCGAGGCCCGCAGCGCGGCCGCCTGGGCGTCGAGGACCTCGGCGTGCTCGAGGATCGCGGTCGCGGCGGCCTGGGTGAGGGCGTTGATGTTGTAGGGCAGGCGCAGCTTGTCGAGCTCGCCGATCCAGGATGCGGGCCCCATGAGATAGCCCAGCCGCAGTCCGGCCAGCCCGAGCTTGGAGAGCGTGCGCATCACCACCAGGTTGGGAAAGCGCCCGAGGGCGCCGGCGAAGCTGTCGCCGGCGAAGGCGTGGTAGGCCTCGTCCACCACGGCGAGCCCGGGCAGGCGGTCAACCACGCGCTCGAGCGCGGCGCGCTCGAACAGGTTGCCGGTGGGGTTGTTCGGATAGGCCAGGAAGGCGAGCGCGGGACGGTGGCGGTCGATGGCCTCGTTCAGGGCCGGCTCGTCGAGACCGAAATCGGGGCGCAGCGGCACGCCCACCCAGCGCGCACCGGCGGCCACGGCCAGCATGCGGAACATGACGAAGGACGGCTCCACGCCCAGGATCACGGCCCCGGGCCGGGCCACGGCCAGCGCCAGAAGCTGGATGATCTCGTCGGAGCCGTTGCCCAGCAGCAGATCGGCGCCGGCGGGCACCAGCCCTGCGGCACGCAGCCGCTGCTTGAGCCCGGCGCAGCCGGCGTCCGGATAGCGGTTCGCCTCCACCCCCGCCAGCCGACGCGCCACCGCCTCGAGCACCGGCCCGGGCAGCGGATACGGGTTCTCCATGGCGTCGAGCTTCACCATGCCGCGCGCGTCGGCCACGTGGTAGGCGGACAGCTCGAGCACCTCGGGCCGCAGCACGCTGGAGGGGGACGGCGGGCCTGCGGACGGCACGCCCGCCACGGGATCGTTCACGGCTTCTCCTCAGGCGTGGACGCGCAGCCGCGCCGAGGCCGCGTGGGCGGGCAGGCCCTCGCCGTCGGCGAGCTCACCCGCGATGTGCGCCAGCCGCGCCGCGCCCCGGGCGGAGGCCTTGATCAGGCTGGTGCGCTTCTGGAAGTCGTACACGCCCAGGGGCGAGGAGAAGCGCGCGGTGCCCGAGGTGGGCAGCACGTGGTTCGGGCCGGCGCAGTAGTCGCCCAGGGCCTCGGAGGAATGGCGCCCCATGAAGATGGCGCCGGCGTGGCGCAGCCGCCCCACCCACGCATCGGGATCCGCCACCGACAGCTCGAGGTGCTCCGGTGCGATGCGGTTGGCGATCACGCAGGCCTCGGCGAGGTCGCGCACCTTCACCAGCGCGCCGCGTCCCTCCAGGGAGGCGCGGATGACCTCGCGGCGCGGCATGGCGGCGAGCTGCGCCTGCATGGAAGCCGCCACCGCCTCGAGGTGGGCGGCGTCGGGGGTGAGGAGGATCGCCTGGGCGAGCTCGTCGTGCTCGGCCTGGGAGAACAGGTCCATGGCAATCCAGTCCGGCGGCGTGCTGCCGTCGCTGATGACCAGGATCTCGGAGGGGCCGGCCACCATGTCGATGCCAACCACCCCGAACACCTGGCGCTTGGCCGCCGCCACCCAGGCATTGCCCGGTCCGACGATCTTGTCCACGGCGGGCACCGTGGCAGTCCCGTACGCCAGCGCGCCCACGGCCTGGGCCCCGCCGATGGCGAACACGCGGTCCACCCCTGCGATGCAGGCCGCCGCCAGCACCAGGGCGTTGCGCTCGCCACCCGGAGTGGGCACCACCATCACCACCTCGCCCACCCCGGCCACGCGGGCCGGCAGGGCGTTCATGAGCACGCTGGAGGGATAGGCCGCCTTGCCGCCGGGCACGTAGATGCCCACGCGGTCGAGCGGCGTGACCTGCTGCCCGAGCACGGTGCCATCCTCGTCGGTGTACGACCAGGACGCGGCCTGCTGGCGCTCGTGGTAGCTGCGGATGCGCGCGGCGGCGGCCTCGAGGGCCTCGCGGCGCACCTCGGGCAGGGCATCGAGCGCATCGCGAAGGGCCCGGGCCGGGATCTCCAGGGCAGCCACCGAGGGCGCCTCCACGCGATCGAGACGCCTCGTGTGCTCGAGCAGTGCGGCGTCGCCGCGCGCGCGCACGTCGGCGAGGATGGCCCGCACGGTGGCGTCCACGGCCTGGTCCTGGGTGGCCTCGAAGGCGAGCAGCCGCGCGAGTGCGGCGTCGAAGCCCGGCGCCGCGGAATCGAGCCGCGCGAGATTCACGGCGCCTCCGCGGGCGCCTTCACCGCTGCGGCGAAGGCGTCGATGACCGGCTGCAGCAGCGCGCGCTTGACCTTGAGCGCCGCCTGGTTGACCACCAGCCGCGCGGAGATCGCGGCGATCTCCTCCACCGCGCGCAGGTTGTTGGCGCGCAGCGTGTTGCCGCTAGAGACCACGTCCACGATGGCGTCCGCCAGCCCCACCAGAGGTGCCAGCTCCATGGAGCCGTAGAGCTTGATCAGGTCCACGTGCACGCCCTTGGCGGCGAAGTGCTCGCGCGCCGTGCGCAGGTACTTGGTGGCCACGCGCAGCCGCGCACCCTGCTTCACCGCCAGCGCGTAGTCGAAGCCCTCGGGGACGGCCACCATCATCCGGCAGCGCGCGATGCCGAGGTCGAGCGGCTGGTACAGGCCCGCCCCGCCGTGCTCCACCAGCACGTCCCGGCCGGCGATGCCAAGGTCCGCGGCACCGTGCTGGACGTAGGTCGGCACGTCCGAGGCGCGCACGACCACGATGCGCACGTCCGGCCGGTTGGTGGCCAGGATCAGCTTGCGGGAGGTTTCCGGATCCTCGGCCGCGCGGATGCCGGCCGCGGCCAGCAGCGGCACGGTTTCCTCGAAGATTCGCCCCTTGGACAGGGCGATGGTGATGCCTTTCACGGCGGCGGGGGGTGCGGTGGGGGGAGCGGGATTCTACCGGAGCCGCGCGGGAAAGGCCCGGCGCGGCCCCGGGGCGGCGCCTCAGGAGACGCGCTGCACGCGGGCGCCGAGCTGGCCGAGCTTCTCCTCGATGCGCTCGTAGCCGCGGTCGAGGTGGTAGATGCGGTCGACGGTGGTGGTGCCGCGGGCCACGAGACCGGCGATGACGAGGCTGGCGGAGGCGCGCAGGTCGGTGGCCATGACGCTGGCGCCCTCGAGGCGCTCGACGCCGCGGATGATGGCCGTGTTGCCCTCCACCTCGATGGCCGCGCCGAGCCGGCGGAGCTCCTGCACGTGCATGAAGCGGTTCTCGAAGATGGTCTCGGTCACCGTCGCGGTGCCCTCGGCCACGCAGTCCAGGGTCATGAACTGCGCCTGCATGTCGGTGGGGAAGGCCGGATACGGGGCGGTGCGCAGGTTCACGGCGCGCGGCCGGGCGTCCATCTCGACGCGCATCCAGTCCTCGCCGGTGTCGATGCGCGCGCCGGCGTCGGCGAGCTTGGCGGTGACGGCATCGAGGATGTCGGAGCGGGTGTTGCGCAGCGTCACGCGCCCCCCCGCCGTGGCCACGGCGGCCAGGAAGGTGCCGGTCTCGATGCGGTCCGGCATGACGCGGTGGGTGGCGCCGTGCAGCGCGGAGACGCCATGCACCGTGATCACGTCCGTGCCCGCGCCTTCCACCCGGGCGCCCATGGCGTTAAGGCAGGCGGCGAGGTCCACCACCTCGGGCTCGCGGGCGGCATTCTCGATCACCGTCGTGCCCTCGGCGAGGCAGGCCGCCATCATGAGGTTCTCGGTGCCGGTGACGGTGACCAGATCCATCACCAGCCGGGTGCCCTTCAGGCGCCCCGCGCGGGCGTGGATGTAGCCGTGCTCGATGGCGATCTCGGCGCCCATGGCCTGCAGGCCCTTGATGTGCTGGTCCACGGGGCGCATGCCGATGGCGCAGCCACCCGGAAGCGAGACCTTCGCCTCGCCGAAGCGCGCCACCAGGGGGCCGAGCACGAGGATGGAGGCCCGCATGGTCTTCACCAGCTCGTAGGGCGCCACCGCGTTGTCCAGGCCGTCGCCGTGCAGGCTCACGCCGAGCTTCTCGTCCAGCGACAGGTCCATGCCCATCTGGCCGAGCAGGTTCAGCGTGGTGGTGACGTCGCGCAGGTGAGGCACGTTCTCCACGCGCAGCGTTCCGGCGGTGAGCAGCGAGGCGCAGAGGATCGGAAGGGCGGCGTTCTTGGCGCCGGAGATGCGAACCTCGCCTTCGAGCGGCACGCCGCCCTCGATGCGGAGCTTGTCCACGCGTGGCCTCCGGTCAGGCGCGCGCGCGCCACTCGTCCGGCGTGAGCGTCTGCATGGAAAGCGCGTGGATCTCCTCGCGCATGCGCTCGCCCAGCGCCTTGTAGACGGCCTGGTGGCGCTGGACGCGGCTCTTGCCGTCGAACACGGCGCTGACGATCAGCGCCTCGAAGTGCGCGCCGTCCCCGCTCACCTCGAGGTGTTCGCAGGGCAGGTTGTCGGCGATGTACTGGCGGACCTTGTCGGGACTGAGCATGGCG
>CAZXJW010000043.1:6077-8811 GCA_964641005.1 uncultured Rhodocyclaceae bacterium | reverse complement strand
CCGCGGATGGAGGGTTGGGGAGGGCGGCCGGACGACGGGCGGGGGCGGAGCGGGAGGGAAGGCTTCAGCTGCGCAGCTTCCAGCCGCGCCGCAGCAGCCACAGCGACACGAATGATAAGCCGGCAAAAGTGGCGCCCACAATCGCGAGGCCGGTGAGCGGCGCCACGTCGGAGACGCCGAAGAATCCGTAGCGGAAACCGTCGATCATGTAGAAGAACGGGTTCAGGTGCGAGGCGGCCTGCCAGAACGGCGGCAGCGAGTGCACCGAGTAGAACACCCCGGACAGGAAGGTGAGCGGCACGATCACGAAGTTCTGGAACGCCGCGAGCTGGTCGAACTTGTCCGCCCAGATGCCGGCGATCAGCCCGAGCGCGCCGAGGATGCCGCCGCCGAGCACCGCGAAGGCCGCCGCCCAGAGCGGGTGCGGAAGCGGCACCGGCCCGGTGAGCAGGGTGACGGCGAACACCCCGGCCCCCACCACGACCCCGCGCACCACGGCGGCCGACACGTAGGCCCAGTACATCTCGGCGTGGGACAGCGGCGTGAGCAGCACGAACACGATGTTGCCCGTGATCTTGGACTGGATCAGCGACGAGGAGCTGTTGGCGAAGGCGTTCTGCAGCAACGACATCATGGCCAGGCCCGGCACCAGGAAGGCGGTGTAGGACACGCCCGGGTACACCTGCACGTGGGCCTCGAGAACGTGCGAGAACACCAGCAGGTACAGCGCCGCGGTGAGGATCGGCGCGGCGATGGTCTGGAAGGCCACCTTCCAGAAGCGCAACAGCTCCTTGCGCAGCAGCGTGGCGAATCCGGTCACGGCGCGCGCTCCTCGCGGCCCACCAGGCGCAGGAAAACCTCCTCGAGGTCGGGCTGCTCGAGCTGCACGTCCAGCACGCGGGTGCCCTCGGCGCGCAACGCCGCGAGCGCATCGGCCACGTCCGAGGCGTGGTCCAGCGCGATCACCTGCAGCCCGCCGGTGCCGGGCGTGGCACGCGCGCGAAGCGCGTCGGGCAGCCGGTCGGGCTCGAGCCTCACCTTCAGGTGGATGCCCGACAGCCCGGCCAGCAGGTTGGCGGTGGTGTCCAAGGCCACCACCCGCCCTGCCTTGAGCATGGCCACCCGCGAGCACAGCGTCTCGGCTTCCTCGAGATAGTGGGTGGTGAGCACGATGGTGTGGCCGGCCTGGTTGAGCCGGCGGATGAAGGCCCACAGGCCCTGGCGCAGCTCCACGTCCACCCCGGCGGTCGGTTCGTCGAGAATGATCACCGGCGGGCGGTGCACCAGCGCCTGCGCCACCAGCACGCGGCGCTTCATGCCGCCCGAGAGCGAGCGCATGTTGGCGTCCGCCTTGGCGACGAGGTCGAGGTGGCCGAGGATCTCGTCGATCCAGTCGTCGTTGCGGGGCAGCCCGAAGTAGCCGCTCTGGATGCGCAGCGTCTCGCGCACCGTGAAGAAGGGATCGAACACCAGCTCCTGGGGCACCACGCCCAGCGCGCGGCGCGCGGCCCGGTAGTCGCGGATCACGTGGTGGCCCATCACGAAGGCCTCGCCGCGGTCGGGCCGCGCAAGGCCGGCGAGGATGCTGATGAGGGTGGTCTTGCCGGCACCGTTGGGGCCCAGCAGGGCGAAGAACTCGCCCTGCTCCACCGCCAGGTCGACCCCGTCGAGGGCCTGGACGCTGCGGTAGCGCTTGGCGAGCCCGGCGACCTCGATGGCGCGGGTCATCGCGACGCGGGCACGCTCATGCGCCCAGCACCAGCGGCTCGAGGTCGTAGAGGCGCGCCAGGCTGCGCAGCGAGGCCGGGGCGCTCGCCACCGACAGCTCGCCCCCTGCGGCCCGCGCGGCGCGGATCCAGTGCAGGAGCAGGGCGAGCGCCGCCGAGTCCACCTCCGCCACGCCCGAGAGGTCCACGACGCGGGCGCCGTCGCGGATCAGGGGATCACCCCGGGCAACCAGGGCCTCCACGGTCTCGAGGGTGACCGGGCCGGCCACGGCAATCCGCCCGTCGCGCAGCTCGACGCTCATTTGGGGGCGGGCTGGCCGACCTTGGCGTTGCGCTCCCGCAGGTAGCGGATCAGGCCGTCGATGCCGCCGTTCTGGATCTGGGCGGCGAACTCGTTCCGGTAGGTCGTGACCAGGCTCACGCCGTCCACCGTGACGTTGTAGACCTTCCAGCCCGCATCCGAGCGGCCCATGGAATAGTCCACGCCCACCGGCGGCGCGCCGCCCGGCAGCAGGATGCGCGTCTTGACCACCACGTCGTCCTCGCTGCCGTTGAGCTTGAGCGGCGGCACCTCCACCTTCACCTGGCGATAGGCCGTGTAGGCAGCGGCATAGGAGCGAACCAGCAGGGTCTGGAACTCGCGCACCAGGGTGGCCTGCTGCTCGGGAGTGGCCTCGCGCCACGGCCTGCCCACCGCCAGGCGGGTCACCTTGTTCATGTCGAAGTGCGGCACCACGCGAGTCTCGATCAGGTCGACGAGCTTCGCGGCGTTGCCGTTCTTCACCCCGGGATCCTCGGCGGCCATCCTGAGGACCTGCTCGGAGGTGGTGCGCACGACCTCGTCCGGGGCGGCGACCTGTCCAAGGGCGGCAGGGGCGAACGGCGCCGCTGCCAGCAGCAGGCAAGCGGCCAGGCCGCGCAGGATTCGGGATGCGGATTCGTGTCTCATGGTTGCCTCCATCAACGCCCGGCCGGCGCGGGGGTTGTCCGGCGGGCCGTCATCACTT
>CAZXJW010000043.1:0-6067 GCA_964641005.1 uncultured Rhodocyclaceae bacterium | reverse complement strand
CCATACAGGAAGCGGCCGATCATGCGCTCCAGGATCATCGCCCCCTGGGTGATCGTCACGCGGTCGCCTTCCTTGAGGACCTTGTCGTCGCCACCGCCATCCAGGCCCACGTACTGCTCGCCCAGCAGGCCGGCCGTGAGGATGGAGGCGGAGGAATCCGAGGGGAACTCGTAGCGGCGGTCCAGGCGAAGGGTGACGCGGGCCACGAACTTCTTCGTGTCCAGCTCGATGCTCTCCACCCGCCCCACCACCACGCCCGAGCTCTTCACGGGGGCGCGTGGCTTCAGGCCGCCGATGTTGTCGAACTCCGCCGTGACGCGGTAGCCGTCCGACGCGCTCACGGTGGTCGCGTTGCCCACCTTCAGTGCGAGGACCAGCAGTGCCACCAGTCCGGCGGTGACGAAAAGGCCGACCCAGAGGTCGACGGTGGTGCGCTTCATTTTTTCAGACCCCCGTGAACATGAAGGAGGTGAGCACGAAATCGAGCGCCAGCACGGCCAGCGCCGAGGTGACCACGGTGCGGGTGACGGCATAGGACACGCCCTCGGCGGTGGGCGGCGCATCCCAGCCCTCGAACAGCGCGATCAGCGTGACCGCCACCCCGAACACGACGCTCTTGAGCACGCCGTTGCCAACGTCGTCCCAGACGTCCACGGCGGCCTGCATCTGCGACCAGAAGGCGCCCGAATCCACCCCCAGCACCACCACGCCGATCAGGTAGCCGCCGAACACGCCGCAGGCGCTGAAGATCGCCGCCAGCAGCGGCATGGAGATCACGCCGCCCCAGAAAATGGGGGCAAGCACGCGCCCGTAGGGATCCACGGCCATCATCTCCATGGCGGAGAGCTGCTCGGTGGACTTCATGATGCCGATCTTCGCGGTGATGGCCGAACCGGCCCGGCTCGCGAACAGCAGCGCGGACACCACGGGACCGAGTTCGCGCACCAGCGCGAGCGCCACCAGCGTGCCCAGGGCCTCGGAGGAGCCGTAGCGCTTGAGGGTCTCGTAGCCCTGCAGCCCGAGGACCAGACCGACGAACAGGCCCGAGACCACGATGATGATGAGCGACAGGACACCGGTGAAGTGCACCTGGTCGAGGGTCAGCTGGGGGCGGCGCAGCGCCAGCGCCGAACGCGCCAGCAGCGTGGTGGTGAAACGCGTGGCGCAGCCGAGCTTCCAGATGCCGTCCACCACGCGCGCGCCCAGCGTGCGCAGCCCCTGGTCGAGGGCGCGGATCACGGTCGTCGCTCCACGCCGAAGGACTCGGCCAGGCCGGCGGCCGGGTAGTGAAAACCCACCGGGCCGTCGGCCTCGCCGTGCACGAACTGGTGCACCAGCGGCTCGTCGGACGCACGGATCTGCTCGGGCGTGCCCTCGGCCACGATGCGTCCCTCGGCCACGATGTAGATGTGGTCGACGATGCCCAGCGTGGCCTCCACGTCGTGGGTGACCAGCACCGAGGTGGCGCCCAGGGCGTCGTTCAGGCGCCGGATCAGGTTGGCGATCACGCCCAGCGAGATGGGATCGAGGCCGGTGAACGGCTCGTCGTACATGATGAGCATGGGATCGAGCGCCACCGCGCGCGCGAGGGCCACCCGGCGCGCCATGCCGCCCGAGAGCTCCGCCGGAAGCAGGGTGGCCGCGCCGCGCAATCCGACGGCCTGCAGCTTCATGTGCACGAGGTCCCGGATCATGGCCTCGGACAGCGACGTGTGCTCGCGCAGCGGGAAGGCCACGTTGTCGAACACCGTCAGGTCGGTGAACAGGGCGCCGAACTGGAACAGCATGCCCATCCGACGACGCAGCCGGTACAGGCCCTCGTGGGACAGGGACGCCACGTCCTGGCCGTCCACGCGGACCGAGCCGCCGGTGGCCCGGACCTGGCCGCCGATCAGCCGCAGCAAGGTGGTCTTGCCGCAGCCGCTGCCGCCCATGATGGCCACCACCTTGCCGCGCGGAAAGCGCATGTGGATGCCCTTCAGGATCGGGCGCTCGGCGTAGGCGAATTCAACGCCATCGAGCGCGACCAGCGGTTCGGAAGGCAATCGGGTGTCCGGGGCGGGTTCGGGAAGGGGCGGATTGTAACCGTTCGGCCCTGCAGGCCTTGCTAGCACGAAGTCTGCTTGAGGCAGTGCTTGGATTACGTTACCGTGCCCGGGTTCCGGAACGGCCCCCTGCCGGGCGTTCCACCCGGCCCCCGAACCGGTACCCATGCTGCCGCCCGCCCTTCGCATCGAGCAGGTCTCCAAGCGCTTCGGTCCCATGTCCGCCCTCGCGGACGTGGACCTCGAGGTCGCCCGGGGCGAGTTCTTCGGCCTGGTGGGCATGAACGGCGCCGGCAAGACCACCCTCATCAAGTGCCTGCTCGATGCCAATCGCGCCGACACCGGCCGCATCGAGCTGTTCGGCGTGGCCAGCACGCGCACCGAAGCGCGCGCCGGCATCGCCTTCCTGCCCGAGCGCTTCAACGCGCCCCACTACGCCACCGGGCGGGACTTCCTCCGGCTGATGCTGCGCCTGTATGGCGTGGCATACGAGGAGGAGCAGGCGCGCGCCGTGATCGCCAGCCTGGACCTCGACCGGGTCGCCCTCGACAAGCCGGTGCGGGCCTACTCCAAGGGCATGACGCAGAAGCTGGGCCTGTCCTGCGCGCTGCTGTCGGGCCGGCCGATGCTGGTTCTGGACGAACCCACCAGCGGACTCGACCCGAAGGCCCGCGCGCTGCTCAAGGGAGCGCTGCGTGCCCGCCACGCAGCCGGCGCCACGGTCTTCGTCACCTCCCACGCGCTCGCCGACGTGGAGGAGATGTGCGACCGGATGGCGGTGCTGCACCGCGGCCGGGTGCGCTACTGCGGCAGTCCGTCGGAACTGCGCGCCGCGCATGGCGACGCCTCGCTGGAGCAGGCATTCCTGCGCCAGATCGAGGAGGCCCAGGCCGCCTGAAGCCCGCCATGCAAGCCCCCGCCAAGCCCGACCTGCTGATCGTCGACGACGATCCGCTGATCACCGACACGCTGTCCTTCGTGCTGGGCCGCGACTTCAACATCTATGCCGCCGATTCCCGGAGCCAGGTGCGAAGCCTGCTCATGCAGCTTGGCTCGCCACCCGGGCTCGCGCTGGTGGACCTGGGCCTGCCACCCACGCCGCACCGGCCCGACGAGGGCTTCAAGCTCATCGGCGAGCTGCTCGCCGCCGCACCGGCCATGAAGATCCTGGTCCTCTCGGGCCAGAACGACGAGGCCAACGCCCGCCAGGCGCGCGCGCTGGGCGCCGTGGACTTCGTGGCCAAGCCCTGCGAGCCCGAGCACCTCAAGGCGCTGCTGCTGCAGGCCCGCAGCTACAGCGCGGCCGAGCAGCGCGACCCGGCGGCGGCCAGCGGCATCGTCGGGGACAGCTACCCGATCCGCCGCCTGCGCGAGCAGATCGGCCTGTATGCGGGCTCGCCCTTCCCCGTGCTGATCGAGGGCGAGTCGGGCAGCGGCAAGGAACTGGTGGCCGAGGCCCTGCATCGCGCCGGCCCGCGCGCGCAGCGCCCCTACCTGGCGCTCAACTGCGCCGCCATCTCGCCTAACCTGGTGGAGCCAACCCTGTTCGGGCACGCCAAGGGCGCCTTCACGGGCGCGGCGGGTGCGCGCAGCGGCTACTTCGAGGACGCCGGCGACGGCACGCTGTTCCTGGACGAGATCGGCGAATTGCCGCTCGAGCTGCAGTCCAAGCTGCTGCGCGTGCTGGAGAAGGGCGAGTTCCAGCGCGTCGGCGAGACCCAGGGCAGGCAGAGCCAGGCACGCGTGATCGCAGCCACCAACCGCGACCTGCGCCAGGAAGTGCGGGAGGGGCGCTTCCGTCTCGACCTCTACCATCGGCTGTCGGTGTTCGCCATCCAGGTGGCGCCCCTGCGCGAGCTCGGCGAGGACCGCCGCCTGCTGCTCGACCACTTCACACGACTGTACGCGGCGCAGACCGGCAGCGCCCCCTTCTCCCTGTCGGCCGACGCGCTGCGCCAGTGGATGGACTACCCGTTCCCGGGCAACGTGCGCGAACTGCGCAACGTGGTGATCCGCCTGATCACCAAGTACTCGGGGACGGAAGTGGGCCGCGACCGGCTCGCGGCGGAACTCGACTTCCAGGGGGGCCAGGCCGCGGACGCGGGCCGCCCGGCGGGACAGGTCGCGGGCTTCGAGCCCAGCGTGGAGGCGGCGCGCCAGGTGCTCGAGGGGCGGCGCAGCCTCAACCTCGATGCCGAGCTGCGCCGCTGGGAGCGCTGTTTCGTGGAAGCGGCCCTGGCCATGACCCAGGGCAACCTCAGCCAGGCCGCCAAGCTGCTCGGCATGCACCGAACCACGCTCTACAGCCGCATGCAGGGCTACGGCGAGAGCGGCGAACCCGGCCCGCGCGGCCGCGGCGCCTGAAGGGAGGGCCAGCGTGTACCACGACTTCTTCGGATTGAAGCAGCCGCCGTTCCGGATCACGCCGGACACGGAGTTCTTCTTCGAGGGCGCCAACCGCGGCGCGGTGCTGGAGGCGCTCACCTACGCCATCCTGCACGGCGAGGGCATCGTCAAGGTCACCGGCGAAGTGGGCAGCGGCAAGACCATGCTCTGCCGCGTGCTCCAGGCCAGGCTCGCCGAACGCGTGGACATCGTCTACCTCGCCAATCCGAGCGTCTCGCCCGAGGAGATCCTGCACGCCATCGCCTTCGAGCTGCAGCTGCCGGTGCAGCGCGACGCCAAGCGCCTCGAGGTGATGCACGCGCTTCAGGACTACCTGCTGCGGCGCCACGCCGAGGGCCGCCAGGTGGTGGTGTTCGTGGAGGAGTCCCAGGGCATGCCGCTCGCCACCCTGGAGGAGATCCGGCTGCTCTCGAACCTCGAGACCGACCGCGACAAGCTGCTCCAGCTGGTGCTGTTCGGCCAGCCCGAACTGGACGAGAACCTGCGGCAGACCAGCATCCGCCAGCTGCGCGAGCGCATCACCCACAGCTTCTATCTCTCGCCGCTGGCGGAGTCGGACATCCGCGCCTACCTCACCTTCCGGCTCCACGCCGCCGGCTACCGAGGCCCGGAGCTGTTCTCGCCCAAGGTGGTGTCCTTCATCGCCAGGGCGAGCGGCGGGTTAACGCGGCGCGTCAACCTGATCGCCGACAAGGCCCTGCTGGCCGCCTACGCCTCCAACACCCACACCGTGACACTCGAGCACGTGAAGGTGGCGGTTCGCGACAGCGAGTTCAGCCAGGGCCAGGCGGCGCCGGCCCCGCAGGATCGGCCACGGAAGCTCGCGTTGCTCGGCCTGGCGATCGCCGCCGTGGCCGCGGCCGCGGTCATCGCCTGGTTGCTGTTGCATCGCGACAATCCTCCGGCGGGCACTGCCTCGGCCCCCGTCCCCGGCGCGCCCCCGGCGAACCCGGCGCCGGCCACCGCGGACGCCCCGCCGGCGGCTGCGCCACCTCCACCTCCGGCACCCGCGCCTTCCAACGCAGCGGCCGGCCCCGCCACACCGGGCGACGGACTGCGCCTGGAGGGCGAACTGGCTGCCGGCGCGCAGCCGGGACGCGCCACGGCCCCGGCCCCGACGACGGTCGCCGAACCCGAGCGCCGCGATCTGCCGGCGGACTTCCTGGAACGCCGCTTGCTGGCGACGGAGGCCTGGTTGGCTCGCCAGCCGGAACAGACGATGACGGTGCAGGTGCTTGGCTCGAACGACAGCCAGCTCCTCAGAGCGCACCTGAGGTTGATCGCTAAATACATTGATACTGAACGGATTTTTGTGTACCGTACCCGAACCGGCATTGGTCCGACACTCACGGTCCTGGTGGGCAGCTACGCCACCCGGAACGAGGCGCTAGCGGCGCTCGACGGGCTGCCCGAGGAACTGAAGCTGAACCGGCCCTACCTGCGGACGGTCCGGGGCGTGCGCGCGGAAATCGAGGCCACGGCGGCGGCCGCGACCTCCGGATAGACGACCCTTTCTGACATGACAACGGAGACCGGACCGCACGCCTGAGCACGGCGCAGAAGCGGACCAACTGGGGCACACCCTCGACATGCGGCAAGACCCGATCGCCCACGAG
>CAZXJW010000042.1:0-15730 GCA_964641005.1 uncultured Rhodocyclaceae bacterium | reverse complement strand
GGTCCATCAGCACGCAGGCAAGCATGGCCTCGGCGATGGGCGTGGCGCGGATGCCCACGCAGGGGTCGTGGCGGCCGAAGGTCTCGACCGTGACGGGATTGCCCGCCTTGTCCACGGAGCGCCGGGCGAGCCGGATGCTGGAGGTGGGCTTGATCGCCACGTGCACCACCACGTCCTGGCCGGTGGAGATGCCGCCCAGGATGCCGCCGGCATTGTTCGACAGGAAGCCCTCGGGCGTCATCTCGTCGCCGTGCTCGGTGCCCTTCTGCGCCACCGACGCGAAGCCGGCACCGATCTCCACGCCCTTCACCGCATTGATGCCCATCATGGCGTAGGCGATGTCGGCATCGAGCTTGTCGTCCACGGGTTCGCCCCAGCCCGGCGGCACGCCCGAGGCCACCACCGTGACACGGGCGCCGGCGGAGTCGCCGGACTTGCGCAGCGCGTCCATGAAGGCCTCGAGCTCGGGAACCACGGCCGGGTCGGCGCTGAAGAACGGATTCGCGTGCACCGCCTCCCAGTCGCGGAACGGCATGGCGATGGGCCCGAGCTGGGACAGGTAGCCGCGCACCTCGACGCCGAAGCGGCTGCGCAGCCACTTCTTCGCCACGGCGCCCGCGGCCACGCGCACGGCAGTCTCGCGCGCCGACTGGCGGCCGCCGCCGCGATGGTCGCGGATGCCGTACTTCTGCCAGTAGGTGTAGTCGGCGTGCCCCGGCCGGAAGGTCTCGACGATGTTGCCGTAGTCCTGGCTGCGCTGGTCGGTGTTGCGGATCAGCATGGCGATCGGGGTGCCGGTGGTGCGCCCCTCGAAGACCCCGGACAGGATCTCGACGGTGTCGCTTTCCTTGCGCTGGGTGACGAAACGCGACGTGCCGGGCTTGCGGCGGTCGAGCTCGGGCTGGATGTCGGCCTCCGACAGGGGCATGCCTGGCGGGCAGCCGTCCACCACGCAGCCGATTCCCGGCCCGTGGCTCTCGCCGAAGGACGTGACGCAGAAAAGCCGTCCGAAGGTGTTGCCCGACATCGCTAAGCCTCTGGAAAACAAAGGCGAATCGTATCACGCACGCCGGCGGCGGCCGCGCCGGGCGCGGCTCTTGCACCCCTGAATCCCGGGCCGGATCTGCCGATAACGGCATTGCAGCCGCACGGCCTCGCCCACGCCATGACCCATCCATCGCCTCGCTTCCTCACCTGGCAGGACCTCCAGGCCTACGAATGGCTCGATCACCCCATGTGGGTGTTCGACCCCGTCGCCCGGCGCAAGCTGTGGGCGAATCCGGCCGGCGTTGCGTTGTGGAAGGCCGGGACCCTCGAAGAGCTGCTGTCGCGCGATTTCAGCGACCAGAGCGACGTTGCCCGCGCCCGCACCGATGCACTGCTGGAGATGGTCCGCCGGGGTGACACGCCGCTCGACCACTGGACCTTCTATCCCCGGCACGAGCCCGTGCAGGTGGCAGTGCGCACCACCGGCATCCTGTCCGAGGCCGGCGAGCTGGTGCTGCTCTTCGACGCGCGGCCCCTGGCCACCAGCGAGATGCCGCCGGAGGTGACGCGCCGGGTGGAGGCCTACCGCCACACCCGCGCGCTGATCTCCCTGCACCGCGAGGACGGCACCGCGCTGAACCGCAATCCGGCCGCCGTGGACGCCTTCGGTCCGCTCTCCGCCGGGCCCTCGACGGGCGACCTGGCCGTGCAGCTCGGCGGCAGCGGCGCGACACGCCGGGCGCTGCGCACGCTCGCCGCCACCGGGCGTTTCTCCGACCGCGTGGCCGTGTCCACCCGCCACGGCCTGCGCTGGCTGGACGTGTCGCTGCGCCGCGTGCCCGATCCCGCGGACGGCCGCGAGCTGGTGCTGTTCGACGCCCAGGACGCCACCGAGGCACAGCACGCCGCCGGGCGCATCGAGGCCGAGAACCGCCTGCTGTACATGATCTCGGTGGGCCGGCCGGTGCGCGAGGTCCTGGAGGCACTGGTGCGCTCCATCGAGGCCCTTAGCGGCACCATCCGCTGCTCGCTGCTCGAGCTGCGCGACGGCCGGATGTACAACCTGGCCGCACCCTCCCTGCCGCCGGATTACGTGGCCGCCATCGAGGGCTTGGCCATCGGGCCTGGCGTGGGCTCCTGCGGCACCGCGCTCTGGCGCGGCGAGCGCGTGGTGGTGGAGGACATCGCAACCGACCCGTTGTGGCGCGACTTCAGCGCCCTGGCGCTCGCCCACGGACTGCGCGCCTGCACCTCCGTGCCCATCGCGGATTCCGCCGGCAACATCATGGGCACCTTCGCGGTCTACTTCGCAACGCCTCGCAAGCCCGGGGACTTCGACGACGAGCTGCTGGCCTCGGGACGCAACGTGGCGGCCATCGCGCTCGAGCGCGCCCGGGCCCAGTCGGCCATCGAGGAGGGTCGCGCGCAGCTGCAGATGATCCTGGACGCCATGCCCATGAGCATCGCGTACTCGGACCACGAACTGCGCTACCGCTTCGTGAACTCCGGCTACGAGGCCATGTTCGGGGTGCCGCGCGAGCGCGTGGTGGGGGACGTGGTGCCCAACGTTCTCGGCAGCGAGCGCTTCTCCATCATCAAGCCCTGGCTCGACCGCGTGCTGGCCGGCGAGGAAGTGCACTGGGAGCGCGAGGAGCGCGACCCGCGCGGCGGCATGCGGCACATGGACGTGCACTACCTGCCGCACCGTGCATCCGACGGCCGCGTGCTTGGGCACTTCGGCATCGTGCACGACATCACTGCGCGCAAGGAGAACGAGCGGCTGCTCGAGTACCTGGCGACCCACGACCAGCTCACCGGCCTTCCCAACCGCAACCTGCTGATGGAGCATCTCGGGCTCTCGCTGGCGCGCACGTCGCGCTCTGGCAAGCGGGTCGCCGTGCTGTTCGTGGACCTCGACCGCTTCAAGACCGTCAACGACACCCTCGGCCACGACGCCGGCGACCGGCTGCTCAAATCGGTCGCGATGCGCTTCCGCGACCACCTGCGCAAGGGCGACACGCTCGGCCGCCTGGGTGGAGACGAGTTCGTGGTGCTGGTGGACGACCTGGCCGACGTCCAGGAGGCGGCGGCCGCGGCCCAGAAGCTGATCGCGCTTGCGGCCGAGCCCTTCTCCATGGCCGGCCACGAGTTCTACGTCACCGCGAGCATCGGCATCGCGGTGTCGCCCGGGGACGGCACCGAGCCGGTGACACTGCTCAAGCACGCGGACATCGCCATGTACCGGGCCAAGAGCCAGGGCAAGAACAACTTCCAGTTCTTCTCGCCCGAGGCCACCGCCACCACCTTCGAGCAGCTCATGCTCGAGAGCGCGCTGCGCAAGGCGCTCGAGCGCGACGAGTTCATCCTCCACTACCAGCCCATCGTGGACCTCGTCACCGGCCGGGCCGAGGCGGTGGAGACGCTGGTGCGCTGGCGCCATCCCGACCTGGGGGTGGTCTCCCCGGCGCGCTTCATCCCGCTGGCGGAGGAGACCGGCCTGATCGTGCCGCTCGGCGCCTGGGTGCTGCGGCAGGCCTGCCGGCAGTTCGCCTCGCTGGCCGCCGACAGCGGCATGCGCGTGGCCGTGAACCTCTCGCCGCGCCAGCTGCGCAGCCACGACGTGGTGAGCACCGTGCGCGAGGCGCTGGCCGATTCCGGCCTGCCGGCGGCACAGCTTCGCCTCGAGGTCACGGAGAGCAGCATGATGGAGAATCCGGATGCCGCCGTGCGCACCCTGCAGGCGCTGCGAGGCCTGGGCGTGACCATCGCCGTGGACGACTTCGGCACAGGCTACTCCTCGCTGTCCTTCCTGCGCCGCTTCCCCATCGACGCATTGAAGGTGGACCAGTCCTTCGTGCGCGACGTGGTCGACGACGAGGACGACGCCGCCATAGCCCGGGCCGTGATCGCGATGGGACGCAGCCTGCGCCTGGACATCGTGGCGGAGGGCGTGGAGACCGAGCAGCAGCTCGCCTTCCTGCGCGCCGAGGGCTGCCACAAGGCGCAGGGCTACCTGTTCAGCCGGCCGCTCGAGTTCGACGCCCTGCGGGCCTGGCTCTCGGACCGCGAAGCCTGAGCGGGGCGGGTAGAATCGCGGCCATCACCGCCGCGAGACCGCCCGCCATGGAGCAGTACCACGACCTGATGCGCCGGATCCTCGAGACCGGCACCCGCAAGTCCGACCGCACCGGGACGGGCACCCTCAGCATCTTCGGTGCCCAGCTGCGCTTCGACCTGGCCGAGGGCTTCCCCCTGGTCACCACCAAGAAGCTGCACCTCAAGTCCATCGTTCACGAACTGCTCTGGTTCCTGAAGGGCGACACCAACGTCGCCTACCTGCACGAGAACGGGGTCACCATCTGGGACGAATGGGCCGATGCCAACGGCGACCTCGGTCCCGTGTACGGGCATCAGTGGCGCTCCTGGCCCACGCCCGACGGCGGCCACGTGGACCAGATCGCCCAGGTGGTGCAGGACATCCGCCGCAACCCCGACTCGCGCCGCCTCATGGTGAGCGCCTGGAACCCCGCCGACATCCCGCGCATGGCGCTGGCGCCCTGCCACGCGCTGTTCCAGTTCTACGTGGCCGACGGGCGCCTGTCCTGCCAGCTCTACCAGCGCAGCGCCGACGTCTTCCTGGGCGTGCCCTTCAACATCGCCTCCTACGCGCTGCTCACGCTGATGGTGGCCCAGGTGTGCGACCTCGGGCCCGGCGACTTCGTGCACACCTTCGGTGACGCCCATCTGTACCTGAACCACCTCGACCAGGCGCGCGAGCAGCTCTCCCGCACGCCGCGGCCGCTGCCGGTGATGAAGCTCAACCCCGACGTGAACGACATCTTCGGGTTCCGCTACGAGGATTTCGCGCTGGTGGGCTACGACCCCCATCCGCACATCAAGGCGCCGGTGGCGGTGTGAGCGCGGTCCGGCCGCGCATCAGCCTGATCGCCGCGCTGGCGCGCAACCGCGTCATCGGGCGGGAGGGGGCGCTGCCCTGGAACCTGCCGGAGGACCTGCGGCGATTCAAGGCGCTCACTCTCGGCCACCCCATCCTCATGGGGCGCCGGACCTGGGAATCCATCGGCCGGCCGCTGCCCGGCCGGCGCAACGTGGTGATCACCCGCCAGGCCGGCTACACGGCGCCCGGGGCGGAGGTGTTCCACGATCTGGACGCGGCGCTGGCCGCGGTGACGGGCGTACCGGAGGTGTTCGTGATCGGCGGCGGGGAGGTGTACGCCGCCGCCCTGCCGATCGCCGACCGGCTGCACCTGACCGAACTGCACGACGATGTGGAAGGTGATGCGCGCTTCCCGCCCTTCGATCCGGCGCAATGGGCGCAGAGCAGCCGCGAGCCCCGCGTCGCGCCCGGAGGCCTGCGCTACGACTTCGTGGTGTACGACCGCCGCAAGTGAATACGCCCCGCGCAGGGCGGGGCGTCGGTGGCCGGTGACCCGGAGGGGTCAGCCGAGGCGACGGTGGCGGGACTGGCGGCGCAGGGCGAAGCCGATGCCGATCAGGCCCGCGCCAATCAGGGCGTAGGTGGAGGGCTCCGGGATCGGCGCCACGCGATGCAGTTCGAACACGTAGTCGTTGAAGTCGCAGTCGGCGCCCGTGCACCGGTAGGACGGGATGGAGCCGATGGTGCGCGCGCTCACGAAACCGTCGTTCTGGGTGATGATGCGGTCTTCCCAGGCGATGATGTAGCGCTCTTCCTTGATGCCGTCGACGCGCCACGTGACCATCTGGTCGAAGGTGTTCGCGAAACCCGCCGCGCCCGGCTCCGAGGAAAGCTTGTTGCCGGTGCTCTTGTTGTCCAGCACGAAGGCGAAGGGCGCACCCGCTGCGAGCGGAATGCTGGTCCACGAAACGCTGCCCGGGAACAGCACGATCTCGTCCGATGCGCTGGCGGTCGCGAGGCTTGCGGTGTCCACGTACAGGCGCGTGTTGGTGATCACGCCGAGCAGCTTCTGATAGGTAGCCGGCCCACCGGTGGCGAAGCCGAGGTCGCTGTTGTCGCCGGCATAGCGGGCGCGGGCGCGCACTTCGCCGCCGTTGTCCACCAGGTTTGCCCAGAGCTGGTCGAAGGCGTCGTCCACGCGGGTGAGGCCGGTACCGCCATAGGTGGCTGCCACGTCCTGGCGAATCACGTCCAGGATCGAGGGCTTGCCCCCGAAGGATCCTCCGGTCGCGCAGTTTCCGCTGCCGGGGATCAGGCAGCGCTCGCCGCCGCTTCCGCCGCCGAGAGGGTTGATGGGCGTGGTGTCGGCATTGCCGGATGACGCAAGCGCCCCGAGGGCGATGCCCGCGGCTGCGGCCGCAAAGTGCTTGATCTTCAAGATGGCCTCCATATACGAACCCAAAACCTTACAAATCGGAAGATTTCGGGGCGACGTTACATGGCGGCAGCTTCAATTTCAATCGTTTCGTTAGATTTTTCGCCTTCTGCCGTGCGCCGATCGGACTACGCGGTGGCCGAGAGGGCCTGGAACGCCACTTCCAGCGCGCGGGCCTTGCGTTCGGGCGAGAACAGGTCGCAGGCGTTGCGCCCTTCCCGCAGCCGGGTCGCCCAGTCCTTTCGCACGCACGAATTCGACGCCAGATCAATAACATAGCGAACGTACGCAGCAGGATCGGGGGCCACCAGTTCCGGACATCCGAGCGCGCTCAGCAGGCTGGCCCCCACCCGCTGGTGAAGGGCAGTCCCCGCCAGCGTCACCAGGGGTACCCCCGCTGCGAGCGCATCGGCGGCGGTGGTGTGTGCGTTGCATACCCAGGCATCAAGGAACAGGTCGGCCAAGCGGCATCTCGCCAGATGGGCGTCGTGGGCGATGGCTGTGGCGAAGACCAGTCTTTCGGGGTGGATGCCCACGCGGCGGGCCTGTTCACGCAGGTTTGTGCTTACTTCTTCAGTGGGTCCATAGAGCCAGAGGACGGCCTTCGGCAACGCGCGAAGGATTTGCATCCAGGCGCTGAACACGG
Source organism: uncultured Rhodocyclaceae bacterium (assembly GCA_964641005.1). GTDB lineage: Bacteria > Pseudomonadota > Gammaproteobacteria > Burkholderiales. The sequence continues at coordinate 8,764 of CAZXJW010000042.1, read as the reverse complement.
CGGGCTCCAGCTTCCAGGGCTGGTTGAATCCGCACAGGACCAGCGCATCTTCGGGAAGACCCAGGGACTCGCGCGTCATCCCGGGCACCTCCGGCACCCGCCCGTCACCGCCGAGGAAGTAGGTGCCGGGCATGCGGAAGAGTCGTTCGGTCCACGCGACCTCGCTCCCCGGGGGACAGGCCACGGGGTCCACCAGCGCATGTCCGATGGCCGGAATCCCCGTGGAACCGGGGTAGGCCAACCATGCCACCTGGACCGGGGCAGCGCCGAGCGCGAAGACGTCGAGCCGCGCGTCCAGCTGGTAGCCGCTGAGGTCCACCAGCACGTCGATGGCGTCCTCCCGGACCAGCTGCGCGATGTCGCGTCCATCGAGTCCGGCGCAGCGGCGAAAGTCGTCCACCCCGGCGACGATGCTTCGGGTGACCGGGTCATCGGGCAACGCAGAGACCGAGTACGCCGTCACCCGGACCTGGGTGCGGTCGTGGGCGGCGTAGAGATCCCGGGTCAGCCATCCCAACGGATGCTCGCGAAAGTCCGCTGACAGGTACCCGATCCGGAGCGGCTCGCCCGGCCGGCGTGGCCGGCGGGCCACCGGCGGGAGCGGCTTGCCCGCGTGCCTCGCCAGCAACCGTCCCGCGCCCGCCGCCAGGCGGCCGCGTGCCTCCAGGGTCAGCGGGACCGCAAGGCTCCGGAACGGAATGCTGGTCTGCATGCCCCCCTCGTCGGAGCCGCCCCGGGGCACGAGCGTCTCCACCAAGCGGCGCTCGAACAGGCCGCGCAGCCGCCAGTCGCATCGCCGGGCACGTTCGTGGTGCCACTCCGCGAACAGTCCCGCCATGTCCAGGTGTCGCAGCGGCGCCTCGAGCTCCGGCCGGGCTGCGTTGCGGAACGCCGCGAATTCCTCAGGCTGCTGCGCCTGGATGACGGCGAGGGCGCGCTCGGCCTCCACGAACTCGCCCAGCACGGCCGTCGCGAGGGCAACATCGATGCGCGCGAAACCGTTGCCGGGATCGAGCTCCACGGCCCGCAGGGCCGCATCCCGAGCCTCCTCCGGCTCGCCCGCCGCCAGTGCTGCCTCCGCGCGGTTGAACCAGGCATCGGAACGCTGCGGAACAAGGGCCACGGAAGCGCGCGCATCGCCGAGAGCGCCCTGCGCATCCCGTCCGGCGAGCCGCAGCGCAGCGCGGGTGAGTAGGGCAGCCCCCCTGAGGGGGGCCGGCACGGCATCGCCCTCCACGAGCAGCGCATCGAGCACGCCCACTGCCTCGGGGCGGCGCCCCAGGGCGTCCAGGATGAGCGCGAGATTGAGCGCGAGTTCGTGGTCGCGGATGCCGCGCGCCATGGCCGCCTGGAGGACCGACAGCGCGTCGGCGCCGCGGCCCGCTTCGTGCAGGACGGTGGCGAGCGCATTCGGTGGCGCGGGCAGATGCGGCGAAAGCCGCTGCGCGCGCTCGAAGCCATCCAGCGCGTGCGCCACGTCCCCGAGGGCGTGGCTGGCCGCCCCGCGCACGAGCCACGCACGCGCGTCGAAGGGGAGCGCATCGCAAACGTCACGGGCCGCGGCGAGCGCGCCTGCGGCATCACCCGCCGCGAGCCGTTCGGCCGCGGCATCGAGCAGCGCGCGGGACTCGGCAGGCGTCAGAAGTTCGGCTGGCCGATGATGGTGTTGCCGGTACCCGTGGCGGTCTGCGTGAAGGCCGCCGCACCCTGCACGGTGTAGCCACCGCCGGAGAGCTGGTAGCCCAGGCCGGCCCGCCGGGCATTCTCGCCCGAGAAGAAGCCGTCGAAGGAAAGGCTGCCCGTCACGCCCTGCGCCACCGCCCCGAAGGAGAACGACGCGGGCGAGCCGAAGCCGCTGAAGAACCCGTCACTCTGGATGAAGCCCGTGCCCGTGCCCGTGACCAGCTGCCCGCCGATGCCCACCGTGACGGAAGCCCGCACCCCGTTGTTGCCGAAGTCCGCGCTGAGGGAGGCGGCGCTCAGGGTGCCGGTGACGCCGGTGGAGGTCGTGGGCGCGGTCCCGCCGATGAGCTGGTAATCCGCCGTCAGGCGTGCCGTGCGCACGGAGGCGAGATCCGCGGCACTGGTGGGCAGTCCCGCGACATAGTGCAGGCTCTGGCCGTTGGTGAGGTTGATGACGTCGCCGGTCGTGCTTCCACCGGTCCATCGTCCCCACGCGATGACGCCGTCGTTGCCGCGATCCAGCACCGGCCCGGACCATTTCGCAATGCAGCCATCGAAGCAGGTGTCGATCTCGCGTGCGTCGCCGTTGGAGTCGAACACCATGTAGCCCGTGCCCCTGTCGCGGGAGCCTTCGCCGGCCGAGATGGCGATGAAGTTGTTCACCAGCACCTTGCCGGTGAGCAGCGCGCCGAACAGCGGATCACCCGAGGCATCCTTGTTCTCGCCCTGGGCGAAGTTGGTGGGCGGATTGGTCGGCGGCGGCGGCGGAAGGTCGGACTTCTTGTCGGTGATCTGCGGCTTCACGTCGGGCGAGGTGACGATGTAGGCCTCGCCGGAACCCACGTTCAGGCAGCCCCCGGCGTTGCACACGGCGATCTCGCCCTCGCCCACCGAGCCGGTGATGCTGTTGCCGTACTGGATGGTGTACTCCGTGCCGCGGATGCCGATGGTCGCCACGGCGGTGGTCACCTGGTACGCACTCTTGTTGGTGCGGCCCACCAGGCCCGTGATGGTGCGCAGGCCGCCCTTGATGAGGCTGAAGAAGCCCTTCTCGGTTCCGTCGGGCTGGCCGTTGAAGCGGAACTCGTCGATGCGGAACTGCGACTGCGGCTGCAGGGAGACGTAGGCGCCGTCCACGAAGCGCAGTTGCACGCGCCCGTCGCCGGTGTCGACGGTCTCGCCCTGGTTGACCTCCGCGCCCTTGGTGGCGGCGCGCGTGGCGCCGCCCGGCCCCTGGATGCGGGCATTGCCGATGGCGAAGTCCACCTTGGCCGCGGGGGCCGCCTGGGCGGCCACGGGGAAGGCGGTCGCGATGGCCAGCCAGAGGATGCGCTGCCGGCCGGGGCTGGTGTGGTGCTGTTTCATCTTCATGTCCTCCTGGAGGATTCGCGACTCCCGGGCGGTGGAGCGACGGTCGAGGATACGGGCGTGTGGAACGCGCGGCTCAGAATTCGCGCCGCAGGCGCACTTCGCCGATGACCCGGCTGAAGGTGTTGATGGAGATGTTCGAGTCGTTGCGGAAACCCAGCACCTGGGGCGTCACGCGCCAGCCCGCGGCGGGAATCCAGTGCATGCCGATCGCGCCCGTGTACTGGTTGTCGGCACGCTCGACGAGGAAGAACGGATCGGGTCCGCCATACTGGCGCCTCTCGTAGGCGGCGTTGGCGAACAGCAGCAGGCTGTCGCGCAGCGGATAGTCACCGCCCGCGCGCACGCCGCCCAGGTTGTAGCCGATGTGGGACTGGTTGGGCGCGCGCTCCTGGTCGGTGCCGAGGTAGCCGGCGCCGTACACCTTGAGGCCGCTGCGATAGGCGTGGGCAAGGCCCGCACCCACGACCCAGCGATTGGAGTTCCGCACCGCCTGGTCGGGGTAGTCGAGCGCTGCGTACTGAACATAGGCGCTGACCTGGTTGCGCGCATCGAGGTCGCGCTGCCACTGCGCCGTGCCGCCGGCCGCCTGCCGGTAGGCGGCGGTGTAGATGGGGTCGTAGACCGTGAACTCGTTGTACTGCCCGATGAGGGTGTAGAGGTCGCGCTCCCGCCGGTGCTGCACGCCGGCGTTGAAGTCCAGGAAAGAGGTGTCGAACTGCGAGTAGGTGCCGTTCCAGCGCCGCGATCCGTTGAAGCCCGCCACCAGCGCCCAGCGCTCGTTCACGGGCATTCGGGTGGCCACGCCTGCCGCCGCGCCCCAGAACTCGTCGGACAGCTTGGAGGCGGTGGAGGCGAGGTTGAACACCGTGCCGCCGAACACCGGTATGCCCACGGCGCGGTCGGCGGTGGCGCTGTTCACGTTGGTGTCATAGCCGGCAAAGCCTTCCACGTAGAAGCGGGCGGTGGGCTTGGCGTCGGGCGCGGCCGTGACGATCGCCGCCAGGTAGCGGTCAACCGTGGACACCACCTCGGCGGGCGGCGCGGCCTTCTTGACGTTCTCGAACTCGCGCTTCGCTGCCTTGAGCTCGCGCAGGTTGAAGTAGGCGCGGGCGATCTCGGCACGGGCCTGGGCGTTGTTTGGCTGGACGGCCAGCACCCGTTCCAGGGCGAAGACGGCCTCGGTGTTGCGGCCGGAGTCGATGGCGGCGATGCCCAGCAGGTAGTCGAACTCGGGGTCACCCGCCCGGGCCGAGGCCTGGGGTGCGAGCAGGTCGTAGGCGCCGCGGGCATCCCGGGCGTCCATCAGCTTGCGAGCCTTGTCGGTGAGTTCGTCGGCAATGGCGGAAAACGGCAATCCCGCGACCAGAAGCGACAGGGCGGTCGCAGCGAAATGCGACCGCAGGCAGCCAGGTTTCATGGCGCAACCCCCGGAATGGGTAGATTTTTTCTGCGTCAGCGCGTGAGTTTAATCACGCAACCAACTCATTTTCAACGAGTCTTCAGACCCGCCCGCCAGGATCGAAAACAGGTTTCGTGCCAGATGCCGGGATCCTACCGCACGCAGTCCACGAAGTAACGCAGCTGGCCGTCCACCACCTCGTCCACGAGCCCGTGGATCTCGGTCTCGAAGCCCGGGAAGGTGCTGTTGAACTCCCGGGCGAACTGGAGGTAGCGGACGATGGTGGCGTTGAAGCGCTCGCCCGGAATGAGCAGCGGGATGCCCGGCGGATAGGGCGTGAGCAGCACGGCCGTCACGCGCCCCTCGAGCTGGTCCACGGGCACCCGCTCGATCTCGCGGTGGGCCATCTTGGCGAAGGCGTCCGCGGGCTTCATGGCGGGCTCCATGCTGGAGAGATACATCTCGGTCGTGAGACGCGCCACGTCGTTGCGGCGGTAGATGTCGTGGATGGAATTGCACAGGTCGCGCAGGCCGACACGCTCGTAGCGCGGATGGCGCGCCACGAACTCGGGCAGCACGCGCCACAGCGGCTGGTTGCGGTCGTAGTCGTCCTTGAACTGCTGCAGCTCGGTGAGCAGCGAGTTCCACCGGCCCTTGGTGATGCCGATGGTGAACATGATGAAGAAGGAGTACAGGCCGGTCTTCTCGACGATGATGCCGTGCTCGGAGAGGTACTTGGTGACGATGGCCGCCGGGATGCCCGGCTCGGTGAAGCCGCCGTCCACGTCCAGCCCAGGCGTGATGACCGTGGCCTTGATGGGATCGAGCATGTTGAAGCCCGGCGCGAGGTTGCCGAACCCGTGCCAGCGCTCGCCGGAGCGCAGCATCCAGTCCTCGCGCTCGCCGATGCCCTCGCCGGCGAGGTAGTCCGGGCCCCACACCTTGAACCACCACGACTCGCCGTACTCCTCGTCGACCTTGCGCATGGCGCGGCGGAAATCGAGTGCCTCGAGGATGGACTCCTCCACCAGCGCGGTGCCGCCGGGCGGCTCCATCATCGCCGCCGCCACGTCGCACGAGGCGATGATGGCGTACTGCGGCGAGGTGGAGGTGTGCATCAGGTAGGCCTCGTTAAACACGTCGCGGTCCAGCGCCCGCTCCTGCGAGTCCTGCACCAGGATCTGCGAGGCCTGCGACAGGCCGGCCAGCAGCTTGTGGGTGGACTGGGTGGAGAAGATCATCGACTCGCGGCAGCGCGGCCGCTCGGCGCCGATGGCGTGGTAGTCGCCGTAGAAGTCGTGGAAGGCGGCGTGCGGCAGCCACGCCTCGTCGAACAGCAGGGTGTCCACCTTGCCGTCGAGCATCTCCTTGATGGTCTCCACGTTGTAGATCACGCCGTCGTAGGTGCTCTGGGTGAGCGTGAGGATGCGCGGCTTCTTGTTCTTGCCGCGCACGAAGGGGTTCGCCTCGATCTTGCGGCGGATGCTCTCCTCGGAGAACTCCTCCACCGGGATCGGCCCGATGATCCCGTAGTGGTTGCGGGTGGGCATCAGGAACACGGGGATCGCCCCGGTCATGGTGATGGCGTGCAGGATCGACTTGTGGCAGTTGCGGTCCACCAGCACCACGTCATTCGGCGCCACGCAGGAGTGCCACACGATCTTGTTGGACGTGGAGGTGCCGTTGGTGACGAAGAACAGGTGGTCGGCGTGGCAGATGCGCGCGGCATTGCGCTCCGAGGCCGCCACCGGACCGGTGTGGTCCAGGAGCGCGCCGAGCTCGTCCACGGAGTTGCACACGTCGGCGCGCAGAAGGTTCTCGCCGAAGAACTGGTGGAACATCTGGCCCACCGGGCTCTTGAGGAAGGCCACGCCGCCGGAGTGGCCCGGGCAGTGCCACGAGTACGAGCCGTCGGCCGCGTAATGCGTGAGTGCGCGGAAGAAAGGCGGCGGCAGCGACTCGAGATAGGCCTTGGCCTCGCGCACCACGTAGCGGGCGATGAACTCCGGCGTGTCCTCGAACATGTGGATGAAGCCGTGCAGTTCGCGCAGCACGTCGTTGGGGATGTGGCGCGAGGTGCGGGTCTCGCCGTACAGGAAGATCGGTATGTCCACGTTGCGGAACCGGATCTCCTCCACGAAGGCACGCAGGTCCGAGATGGCCTTGTCGGAGGCCTCGGGCGACTTGAACTCCTCGTCGTCGATGGACAGGATGAAGGCCGAGGCGCGCGACTGCTGCTGAGCGAAGGACGAAAGGTCGCCGTAGCTGGTGACGCCCAGCACCTCGATGCCCTCCTCCTCGATGGCCTTGGCCAGCGCGCGCACCCCCAGGCCGGAGGCGTTCTCGGAGCGGAAGTCCTCGTCGATGATCACGACGGGAAAGCGGAATCTCATGGTGGTTGTCTCCCCGTCGCGACCGGTGTGCGGACGACGGCAGCTAGATCTTGGGAAGGGTGACGCCGCTCTGGCCCTGGTACTTCCCGCCGCGGTCGCGGTAGGAGGTCTCGCAGACGTCGTCGGGGTCGGACTCGAGGAACAGCACCTGGGCCACGCCCTCGTTGGCGTAGATCTTGGCCGGCAGCGGCGTGGTGTTGGAGAACTCCAGCGTCACGTGGCCCTCCCACTCCGGCTCGAGCGGGGTGACGTTGACGATGATCCCGCAGCGTGCATAGGTGCTCTTGCCCAGGCACACCACCAGCACGTTGCGGGGGATGCGGAAGAACTCCACGGTGCGCGCCAGCGCGAAGGAATTGGGCGGGATGATGCAGTACTCGCCCTTGAAGTCGACGAAGGACTTCGGATCGAAGGACTTCGGATCGACGATGGTGCAGTTGATGTCGGTGAACAGCTTGAACTCGTCGGAGCAGCGAACGTCGTAGCCGTAGCTCGAGGTGCCGTAGGAGACGATCCGGTTGCCGCCCACCTCCTTGACCTGGCGCGGCTCGAAGGGCTCGATCATGCCGTGCTGCTCGGCCATGCGGCGGATCCAGCGGTCGCTCTTGATGCTCACGGGGAAGTCCTCAGGTGTTCTGGATGGCGATGCGCGGCATGGACGCGGCGCCCGCGGCGGAGAGCTTCGCCATCCGAACCGCGGCACGCCGCGCGATGTCGCGGTAGATCTGCGCCGGGCGGCTGCCGGGATCGGCGGCCACGGTGGGATTGCCCGAATCGGCCTGCAGGCGGATGTTCAGGTCCAGCGGCAGCGTGCCCAGCAGCGGCACGCCGTAGTCGCGCGCCATGGCCTCGCCACCGCCCTCGCCGAACACGTGCTCCTCGTGGCCGCACTTCGAGCACACGTGCAGGCCCATGTTCTCCACGATGCCCAGGATGGGCACGGAGACCTTCTCGAACATCTTCAGTCCCTTGCGCGCGTCGATCAGCGCGATGTCCTGGGGCGTGGTGACGATCACGGCGCCCGTGACCGGCACCTTCTGGGCGAGCGTGAGCTGGATGTCGCCGGTGCCCGGCGGCATGTCCACCACCAGGTAGTCGAGATCCTTCCAGCGCGTGTCGCGCAGCAGCTGCTCCAGGGCGCCCGTGGCCATGGGGCCGCGCCATACCATGGGCTGCTCCACGTCCACCAGGAAGCCGATGGACATGGCCTGGATGCCGTGGGCCTCCATGGGCTCGATGGACTTGCCGTCGGGGCTGACGGGCTTCTTCCCCTGGAGGCCCAGCATGGTGGGCTGGGAAGGACCGTAGATGTCGGCATCCAGCAGCCCTACCCGCGCGCCCTCGGCGGCCAGCGCCAGGGCGAGGTTCACCGCCACGGTGGACTTGCCCACCCCACCCTTGCCGGAGGCCACGGCCAGGATGTTCTTCACGCCGGGGATGCGGTTGGGCTTGGCCGTGGCCGCGGCGGCGATCTCCACCGAGGCGTTCACGGTGACCGGCCCGGCCGCGGGAATCTCGCCAATGGCCTCGGCGAGCTGGCGGCGGATGGTGTCGATGACGCTGTTCGCCGGATAGCCCAGCACCAGGTCCACCTCGACACCCGAATCCGAGGCACGGATGTCGCGCACCTCGCCACCCGACAGGTAGTCCTGCCCGGTCCAGGGATCGATCACCGTCGCAAGCTTCGCCTCGACCTGCGCGCGCACCGCCATGCCGCTACCTTTCTGATTTGGCTGGAAAAACGAAGGCGCGCATTGTACACGCCCAACCGCTACAATTCGCGCCCTTCCGCCCCCTGCCCGCACCGGTCCGCCGCCCATGTCCGCCGCCCAGAACCGCCGCCGCATCCTGGTCACATCGGCGCTGCCCTACGCCAACGGCGCGATCCACCTCGGCCACCTGGTCGAGTACATCCAGA
>CAZXJW010000041.1:15136-16176 GCA_964641005.1 uncultured Rhodocyclaceae bacterium | reverse complement strand
TGAAGATGTTCAGGCCCTTGTTCTCCATGGCCCCCATGTTGAAGTCGCCCACCGCCACGATCATGAAGCGGTCGAGGTCGAGCTCCAGCCCGAAGACCTGCTCGTCCCAGCGCATGGAGCGCTTCAGGCTGTCCATGGCGAAGCCGGCCTGGTCGAGCTTGCCCGGCTCCACGTACACCTGCAGCAGCGCCTCGCGGCCCGAGGCGGTGGTGAAGCGGTCCTCCAGCACGTCCAGCTGCGCCGCCACCATGGCGAACAGGTAGCAGGGCTTGGGGAAGGGGTCCTCCCAGCGCGCCCAGTGGCGGCCGCCGGGCTCCTCGCCCCGGGCCACCAGGTTGCCGTTGGCGAGCAGCCGCGGGTAGCGCGCCTTGTCGGCGTGCAGGCTCACGGTGTAGCGCGCCATCACGTCGGGGCGGTCGGGAAACCAGGTGATGCGGCGGAAGCCCTCCGCCTCGCACTGGGTGAACAGGCCGTCCTTGGACTTGAAGAAGCCCATCAGCTTGGTGTTGTTGAACGGGTCCAGGCGCACGAGTGTCTCCAGCTCGAAGCTGTCCGGCACGCCGGGGATGGTGAGCGTGGTGGCGGTGGCCGTGTGGGCGTCGGGCCCGAGCACGCGGCCGTTCACCGCCACGGACTCGTGCTGCAGTTCGTCGCCGTCCAGCACCAGCGGCGCACGTGCGTCGGCCGCCGCCGGGTTGCGCCGCACGGCGAGGCGCGCGCGCAGCCGCACGTGGTCGTCGCGGATGTCCACGTGCAGGTCCACGGTGTCCACCAGGAAGGCGGGCGGGGTGTAGTCGGAGAGCCGGATGGCCTGGGGAGCGGGGTCGCGCATGGTCGGATGCCTGGGTCGGTGGTCACGCCAGCAGGGCGTGCCGGGACTGCTTGGTCAGTGGGAGCCGCGCCCGGGTTCCTGGGGAAGGGCGGGTGCGGCGTTCATTTCTCCGGCAGGGGGATGAATTCGTCCTCGCCCGGAACGGCACCGAATGCGCCGTCGCGCCAGCGCTGCTTCGCGGCCTCGATGCGCGCGGGGTCGGAGGCCA
>CAZXJW010000041.1:0-15126 GCA_964641005.1 uncultured Rhodocyclaceae bacterium | reverse complement strand
GGTGGCGGCCGCCGGGCAGGGGCGTGCCGCCCAGCAGCATCAGCCGCGCGGACTCGACGGACTCGATGACCGTCTCCCGGCCCGGTTCCAGAACAGCCATCTGGCCGGGTTGCAGGCGCCCGCTGCCCACACGCACCGACCCGCTGGAGACATAGACGGCGCGCTGTTCGTGCTCCGGCGCGAAGGCGAGGCAGGCGCCGCCGGCCAGCTCCAGCGCCGCGTAGATCATCGGCGAGTACACGTGCACCGGTGACTCCAGCCCAAAGCCCGTGCCCGCGACAAGGTGCAGCCTCATGCCCGGTGCTTCCAGTGCCGGCAGCGTCGCCGCGGGATGGTGGTGGAAGGCCGGCGCCACGTCCTCGGCGGACTCGGGCAGCGCCACCCAGGCCTGGATGCCGTGCACGCGGCTGCCGCGGCTGCGAAGATCAGGCGGCGTGCGCTCGGAATGCACGATGCCGCTGCCCGCCGTCATCCAGTTCACGTCCCCGGGTTCGATGCGCTGCACGAAGCCCAGGCTGTCGCGGTGCAGGATCGCGCCCTCGAACAGCCAGGTGACCGTGGCGAGGCCGATGTGGGGATGGGGCCGCACGTCAAGCCCGCGTCCCGGCGCGAAGTCCACCGGGCCCATCTCGTCGAGGAACACGAACGGCCCCACCCTGCGAGCGCGCGCCGCCGGCAGCACGCGGCGCACCGCGAACCCGTCGCCGAGGTCACGGGACTGGGGCTCGATCAGCTGGGCGATGGCGCCATCCATGGGCGGGCTCTCGGGGCGGGGCGGGGCGCGGGGTCAGGCGATGGGCTCGCCGCGGCGAAGTCGATCCTGGCGCTCGCGGGCTTCGGGGGTCAGGCACGAGAGCAGGAAGCAGCGCGCGTGCAGGCACTCGGACAGTCGGGTGTAGAACATGGCTTCCGCGGTTTCCGACGATGCCGCCCGATCTCGGGCGAAGGGAGGCAGTTTAAGCCGGCGACGCTGGACGGGGCGGTGTCCCGCGTCGCCGGTCTCGGCGCTACGCCGCGAGCCTGCGCCGGTCGCGTGCCGCCGCGAGCTTCGCCTGCGCGTCGCGCAGCGCCGTGCGCAGTCCTTCCTCCACCACCGGATGGTAGAAGGGCATCTCCAGCATGCGCGCCACGGTCATGCCCGACTGGATGCCCCAGGCCAGCAGGTGTGCGAGGTGCTCCGCGTCCGGACCCATCAGCTCCGCGCCCAGCACCCGGCCATCGGACGCGTCGGCGTACACGTGCAGCAGGCCGAGGTTGCGCAGCATCACCCGCGAACGGCCCTGGTCCTCGAAGCTTACCGCGCCGGTGACGATGCGCGCCGGGTCGAGATCCGCGAAGCGCGTGCCCACGGTGGGGAGCTGGGGATCGGAGAACACGATGGCCAGCGGCGTGCGGCGCAGTCCCGGAATCACGGCCGGGAAGCGTGCGGCGTTCTCGCCGGCGATGCGGCCCTCGTCGGCCGCCTCGTGCAGCAGCGGCAGGTCGGCGTTGGCGTCGCCGGCGATGAAGATCGCGCTCTCGCCGCACTGCAGGGTGTGGCGGTCGAACAGCGGCACGCCGCGGGCGTCCAGCGCGATGCCGGTGTGCTCGAGCCCGAGGCCGTTCACGTTCGCGCGCCGTCCCGTGGCGGCCACCACGTGGTCCACCAGGATCTCGCGAGGCTCGCCCGCCGGGCCGCGGTACGCGATGCGAACGCCCTCGGCCACGCGCTCGATGGCATCCACCCTTGCGTCGGCATCCATCGGGAACTCGCGTCCGAAGGCCCACGCGGCGTAGTCGCGGATCGCCGGATCGCTGAAGGGCCCGACGAGGCCCCCCACGCCGAACACGTGCACCTGCACGCCCAGCCGGTGCAGCGCCTGGCCCAGTTCCAGCCCGATCACGCCGGGACCGAACACGGCCACCGCGCGCGGCAGGTCGTGCCACTCGAAGATGTCGTCGTTCACCACCAGCCGGTCGGCCGCGCCGCGCAGCGGCGGCGGCACGGCAGGCGAGGAACCCGTGGCGATCACGGCGGATGCGAAGCGCACCTCGGTGTGGCCGTCCACCACCAGCGCATGGGAGCCGGTGAAGCGCGCCCGGCCCTGCAGGCGGTCGGCGGCGGGGATCTTCTCCACCCCGGCCAGCACGAAGCCGGTGAAGCGGTCACGCTCGCGGCGCACCCGCGCCATCACGGCCGCGCCGTCCACCGTCACGCGCCCGTCCAGGCGGATGCCGAAGGCGTCCCACTTCGCGGTGGCGTGGGCGGCTTCGGCGGCGGCGATCAGCAGCTTGCTGGGCATGCAGCCCACCCGGGCGCAGGTGGTGCCGCCCGGGCCGGCTTCGATGAGGACCGCGCGCCTGCCCTTGGCAATGGCGGCGCGGTAGGCGGCGAGGCCGGCGGTGCCGGCGCCGATCACCGCCACGTCGGTGTGGAGGATGTCCATTGCGTGTTCCGTGCGGGTCAGGCCGCCTTGCGCTTGCGCGCCGTCACCCACTGCTCGAGCTCGTCGGCACCGCCCACGTACTCGCCGTCGATGAACACCTGGGGCACCGTGCCCTTGCCGGTCACCGCGCCCACCACCTTGCTGCGCACGGTGTGGTGCAGCGGCACCTCGGCGTACTCGTAGCCCAGCGAGGCGAGCAGCCCCTTGGCCCGGGCGCAGTGCGGGCAGCCCTCGCGGGTGAAGATGGCCACCTGGGCGGGCTTGACGGCCTGCGGGTTGATGTACGCGAGCATGGTGTCGGCGTCCGACACTTCGAACGGGTCGCCGGCCTTGTCGGGCTCGATGAACTGCTTCACCACCACGCCGTCCCTCACCAGCATGGAGTAGCGCCAGGAACGCTTGCCGAAGCCGAGGTCCGACTTGTCCACCAGCTGGCCCATGCCTTCGGTGAACTCGCCGTTGCCGTCGGGAAGCAGGCGCACGTTGGCGGATTCCTGTTCCTTGGCCCATTCGTTCATCACGAAGGTGTCGTTCACCGAGATGCACACGATCTCGTCCACGCCGTTGGCCTTGAACACGGGCGCGAGTTCGTTGTAGCGCGGCAGGTGGGTGGAAGAGCAGGTGGGCGTGAAGGCGCCGGGCAGGGAGAACACCACCACGGTGCGGCCCTTGAAGATGTCGTCGGTGGTGATGCTCTTCCACTCGTTGTTCTCGCGCACGCGGAAGGTCACGTTCGGCACGCGGGCGCCTTCGCGGTTGGGGGTCTGGGTCATGTCGATATGCTCCTTGGGTCGTTTCGGGGGAATCGGTGGCCGCGGTCGCGGCTGCGAAGCGGACTGTGCCCCGCGGGGCCCCTTCCGGGCCAATACCTTGTTAGGATGGGTCCGATAGGAAACGGCTATGACCCCTTCGGTCGTGGCCCCCCGTGCAGGCCGGAATGACCGATGACTCTCCAGGAACTCAGGTATGTGGTGGCGGTTGCCGAGGAACGCAACTTCCGTCGCGCGGCGGACAAGGTCTTCGTGAGCCAGCCCAGCCTGTCGGCCTCGGTGAAGAAGCTCGAGGACGAGCTCGGCGTGCGTCTGTTCGAGCGCGGGCCCCACGAGGTGCTGCTCACCGAGGCCGGCGAGCAGGTGGTGGCCCAGGCGCGCCGCGTGCTGGACGAGGCGGCGAAGGTGAAGCTCGTGGCCAAGGAGAAGCGCGATCCCCTGCGCGGCGTGCTGCGCCTGGGCGTCATCCACACCATCGCGCCCTACCTGCTGCCCGAACTGGTGATCGCGCTGCGTGCCGCGGCCCCGGCCATGCCCCTGGACATCGAGGAGAACATGACCGCGAGCCTCGACCAGATGCTGCGCGGTGGCCTGATCGACGTGGCCATTCTCGCGCTTCCATACGCGGCGCCCGGCGTGGTGACGGTGCCCCTGTACGACGAGGCCTTCCGCGTGGTGGTGCCGGCGAAGCACCCCTGGGCGCGGCGCCGTTCGGTGCCTGCGGCGGATCTCGAGGGTCAGAACCTGCTGCTGCTTTCCATCGGCCACTGCTTCCGCGACCAGGTCATGGACGCCTGCAGCGAGTTCGCACGACCCGCCCCACCGGGCAAGGAGGGCAATTCCCTCGAGACCATCCGCAGCATGGTGGCCTCCGGGCTGGGCGTGTCGGTGCTGCCGGCCTCGGCCGTCACGGAGCGCCACGCGAGCCCGCTGGTGAAGGTGGTGGATTTCGCCCCGCCGCCGCCCATGCGCCGGGTGGTCGCGGCCTTCCGCGGCGACTTCCCGCGCCGGGCGGCGGTGGAGGCGATCGCCGCCGCCGTGCCGAAGCTCGGGCTGCCGGTCACGGCCGCGGCATGACCGGTCCTGCCGCGAAGCGACCCGGCGCCATCCAACCTGTCCAGGAGCCCTGCCCGTGAGCGACAGCCAGCCCCCAGTTTCCCCGGTCGCCGTCCCCGCGCCCATGCGCGATCCCGACCCGGGCCTGGTCACGGTGGCCCACGTGGTCTACGCCCTGCACGCGGTCAGCCTGGTGGTGGGCGCCTTCGGCGCGGCCACGGTGGTGGGCAGCTTCCTGTTCGGCTGGCCGTCCATCGTGGCGGTGATCGTCAACTACGTGAAGCGTGGCGAGGCGCGAGGCACCTGGCTGGAATCGCACTTCACGTGGCAGATCCGCACCTTCTGGTACGCGCTGCTGTGGGCCTGCGCCGTGGTGCTGGTGTCCACGGTGCTGCTGATCGTGGTGATCGGCGTGGCCACCTGGATCCTGGGGCTGTTCGCGCTCGGACTGTGGGCCATCTACCGCATCGCCCGCGGCTGGCTCGCCCTGCGTGACCGCCGGGCGCTGCCCCCGGACTGACCGGCCGCGGGGGCGTGGTTTAACCTGGCGCGCGAACGCCGCCATCATCGGGAGGTCCGCATGCGTCGCACCCTGCAGCAGTTCCTGGCCGCAACGCTGGTGTTCGCGGCCGCGTCCGCCGGAGCCGGGGACACCGACAGGTCCCTCCAGCAGCGCTTCGACGAATTCGAGGTGGCCCGCCGGGCCACGGTGATGCAGGCCCTGGCACTCACGCCGGAGCAGGCGAAGGCCTTCGAACCGCTCTACGACGAGTACCGGGTGCGCAACCGCCGGCTGGTGGACCGGCGTCTCGAGCAGCTCAGGATCTACGCGGAAGTGTGGGACAGGCGCAGCGCCGACTCGCGCGCCGTGCGCGACCTGAGCCGCGAGATGTTCGCCATCGAGCGCCAGCATCTGTCCGACCTGCAGGCCCAGCTGGACCGGGTGTCGCGCGCCCTGCCTCCGGGCAAGGTGCTCGACTACCTGCTGCTGGAGGTCCAGCTCGACCTGCGCGCGCGCCATGCGGCGCTGGAGCTGGTGCCCGGCTACGACGCGCTGCCCGCGGTGGGCGGTCGCTGATCGGGCCCGTCTCCGCGCCGGCGGCTCGACGCCAGCACCTGGCCGGCGCTGGCGGCCATGGCGCCGAAGCACAGCACGGCCGCGAGGGCGCGGTTCTCGAGGGCGAGCAGGACCGCCACGAGGCAGGCCACGGTCACGAGGCCGAGAAGCAGGCAGGCGGGATCAGGGCGCATGGTGGGTGGCTCCCGGGGTGTGGGAATGCGCGAGCCTCGGTGTCGGGGTTCGCCTACGTGGTTACGGCGTCCGCCACCGGGACTTGAGGGCGCCCGCCGCGAGGCGCGTCTGGGGCGCCGCCACCGCGTTGCCGACGGAGTCAGCGCACGCTCACCGTCATCGGACCGTTTCTCATGGGCCTTGCGTCGGCTTCCCGGATTCCTCTACGGGTTTGCCGGCCTTGCCTCCGGCCGGCTCCAGGGTCTTCACCAGGTCCGCCGGCAGGCGCACGGTGTTCGCCAGCAGGTCCACCATGCGCGATCCCACCGCCCGGGCGCCTAGCGGCACCACCACGGGATCCTTGACCGTGCCGCCCACCCGCGCGGGGATGGCCAGCACCGTGCCGCCTAAGATCCTGCGCACCAGCGGGATCTTGTCCACCAGCCAGTTGGCCGTCTGCATCGGCGCCGCGAGCACGTTGGCCGCGAGCGTCCCGTCCTGGTAGTCGATGGTGCCTTCGGCCACGATCTTGATGCCCTCGGCGTCGAGGATGCCTTCGTCGAGGTGAACGATGCGCCCCTTGACCGTACCGGTGACGGAAGCGCTGCGGTAGGCCATGCCGGCGGAACCCACGTCGATGGCACCGCGCGCCACCTCGGTGAGATTGACCAGGCGCAGGAGGCGGGTGAGCGCATCGAACTTGTCGATTCGCCCGTCGCGGGAGACGGCGCGGAAGCTCGCCGTGAAGTTCTGCCCCAGGGCGTCCGGTGCGCCCCGTGCCGAGAAGCGGCCGTCCAGGTCGAGGCGCCCGACGAAGCGCAGGCGCCCGTCCGTGAGGCAGGGCAGGGTGGTTTCCAGCGGAGCACCCCGGGCGTTCAGCGCCCCGGTTGCGCCCACGTCACCGCGTCGCGCCGAGAAACTGCCCGACAACGAGATGCCGCACAGGGCGGCATTGCCGATGTCGACCTGCAGGCGACCGTCCTCCAGGACCGCGCGGGCGCGCAGCGGCGCCACCTCCAGCTTGCCGGCGCGCAGCCGGCCGAGATCGACGCTCACGCGGCCCACCACGGGCACCTCGTCCAGCACCGCGAACAGCCGGTCCCAGGTGCCGGTGGATCCCTTGCGGGCGGGCCCGCCGTCGTCGGCGCGCGGCGTCGGCGCGGCCGGTGGCGAAGGCCCTTCCCGGGCGGGCAGGTCCAGGGCATCACCGCGGATCGTCGCGTCCACGCGGAACTTGCGCGCCGCGCGGTCGATGCTTCCCTCGAGGCTGAGTCGCGAGGGTCCCGCCTTGATGATGGTATCCGCGATGCGCAGCTTCGTGCCGTCGGCATCCACGCGGGCGCGCTCGATGAGCAGCGGCTGGGCCGTTCCCCTGGGCACGGGAACCTGGCTTGCCTCGAGAAAACCGTCGGCCTTGCCGTGCCCCGGGTCGGTCCAGTCGCCGCTGAAGCGCAGATCCCCGCGCAGGAGCGCAGCCGCGACGTCCGGGCGGCGCAAGGTGTCCGCCAGCGAGCGACCGGCGAGATGGCCCGCGAAGTGCACCGCGAAGCGCGATCCCTCCAGGCTTGCGCCCACGGTGCAGTCGGAGTGGGCGTCGCGAATGGCCAGGGACCTGAGTTCCATGCGCCGACCCGTGCGCCGCAGGTCGAAGGCGAGCGCCGGTCCGCCGGCGACCCGAACGTCGCCCCTGGTCGTGAAGTTGCCGTTGCCGGGCCAGTCCAGCGAAACGTCGTCGAGCGTCACCGGATCGCGCAGTCGCGCCGCCTCCGGAAGCCTGGCACGGGCGTGGATCCACTCGAGGATCTGCGGCCCGAGCGTGCCGCTGGCCGTGACACGAGGCACGGCACCGCGCCGCCGCTGCAAGGGCACGCGACCGCCGACGCGCAGCGCGCCGTCGAGCAGCGTGGCGCCCACGGCCTGTGCCGTAGCCGTGGCCGGAGTGAGGGCCACCGTGCCGCCGTCGAGCGCGAGCGTCGGACCGAGTGCCGGCACCTCCAGCGTCACCTTGCGCGGCGTCGCGCTCACCGCGTAGTCGATGGCCCGGGGATCGGCGAGCGGCCCGGTGGCGCTCTCCAGGCGCACGGCGAGCCGTCCGGTGACGGCGCGCACGCCTTCGAGCGGGCCGGCCAGTTCCGGGCGGGCGCGCGCCACGCGAAGGACCTCCTCGAGATCGATGTCGGCGCTGCCCGAGGCCGACTCCAGGCTCGATGCGGCGCCGAACCGAAGCTGCGCGTCGGTCTCCCGCAGCGTGGAGCGGCCGACGCTGCCGGAGAGACCGCGCAGGGCCAGCGTCGCGTCCCGGAAGGTGATGGACCCTGCCGTGATGGCGAGCGGCAGGGGCAGCAGTTCGTGGCGGCCCGTGGCGCTCAGGGCGGAGAGCTCCACCCGGGGACGGGGTCGTTGCGCTTCGCCGGCCAGGTCCACCCGGACGCGGGCGCTGCCCCGGAGGTCGTGCAGGCGCAGCAGTTCCCGCCGTGCGCTTCCCGAGGGATCGAGCAGGCGGGCAGCCAGCGCTGCAACGCCCGCCAGATCCAGGCGTGCCGTTGCCGAGCCGGCCAGCGTGACCGGCCGGGCGTCGAGCTTCAGCTCGAACGCGCCTCCGGTCAGCTCGCCCGCATCGGTGCGGGCCGCGAGTTCGTCCACCCGCAGTGCACCGCCCTCCAGCGAGGCATGCGCACCGACGCCACGCGCTTCCAGCGCAGCGGCCGCGATGAGGACCGTTGCACCTTCCACGCGGGCGTCCGCCCGCAGGGCCGCGAGGGTGGCGAGGTCCTCGAGCGCCGGGCCTGCCGCCTCCAGCGTCAGCCCCGCGATGGAGCCCTCCGCGATGCGCACCGGTGGCGTGGCGAGCATGGCGACCTGGGGCAGGAAGCCGGCCGCGGCGGACTGGACCTGCCCGAGGTCGGCGCGGACCAGCTCGAGGGCGGCACGCCAGCCGGTGCCGGGTGCGAAGGCGAGCCGTCCCCGCGATTCGAGCAGCGGTCGCGCCAGCGCCGCGCGCGGCAGTTCGAGTTCGAAGGTCTCGCCGCGCAGGCGGGCCCGGGCCTCCACGACGAGCCCGGCGAGATCCAGCCGTCCGGCGCCACGGTTCCCCGACAGCGCGGGAACGGCCACGGCGAGATCCGCGGCCAGGTCATCGACGCCCTTCAGCCGCCACGAGAGATCGGCCGTCGCATCGGCCGGATCCGGTGCCAGGACCGTGGAGGGCAACAGCGCAGCCAGCGTGCCGAGGTGCAGCCCGGTGAGGGTCGCGCGTCCCGTGCCTTCGAAGTCCGCCTGGCGGATGCCGGCCTCGACCACCAGCCGGTCGAACAGCGGCGAGGCGGCGGAGGCGCTCGCCTCGAGGCGGCCATCGGCGATCCGGCCCTGCAGGCCGATGGCGGTGAATCGAAATGCGCTGCCCGAGTCCGTGAGCAGTTCCAGCTCGCCATCGCCCAGTTCCACGCGGGCGGAGGGCAGCCGCTCGAACAGCGTCTCCAGCGTCCCGCGCACGGCGGCGCGAATGCCAGCGACGGTTGGCGGGGGCGAGGCAGGGTCGGCCGGTGGCAACTGCACCCGCACCCGGGGCGAGGTGAGCACCACGCGGCCGGAACGCACTTCGCCGCGCAGCAGCGGCAGCAGCTCGAGCTCGAGGGCGACGGCGCGCGCCTCGGAGGACACCCGTGGCGGCAGTTCGAAGGACACCTCCCGCAGGGTCGCGCGCGGCCGCGGAAGGTAGTGCAGTTCCAGCGAATCCCAGCGCGCGCGGCCGCCGCTCATTCCGTCCACCAGCGCGACGATGCGTGCGTGCACTTTCGGCGCGTCGATCCACAGCGGTGCGGACAACAGCAGCGCGAGCGTGACGGCCACGGGCGCGAGCAGCACGACCGCCAGCAGGCGCAGGCGCGGGAAGCGGGTCGGGGCGGCGGGTTTCGGGTCCATCGCTATTGCGCAACTCTGCACCAGCCACGGACTTCGCGCTTGACAGGCTGCGCCAGCGCGACCCTGCTCAGCGCCAGTAGTCGACCCAGCGCAACTCGAGGGGCTCGCCGGGCGAGGGCGCGAAGGCCGCGGGCACGCGGAACTCGATGCCCCCGGGTGTCTGCGTGGGGCCGGGCACGAAGGCCCCGTCGAACCGGCAGCGGTGCGCCGGCGGCGCCGTGCCGCTGCGCTCGAGTTCGCATCGCAGGTTGCCCGTGGCCGAGGCCAGGCTCAGGCTCTCGAGTTCGGGAAAGCCGGAGAAGCGCAGCACCAGAGGGTCGGCGGTCGCGAGGATGCGGACCGCGCCGATGCCGCGCCGGTGCTCCACGGTGATCACGCACGCGCGGCCCTCGCGGGACACCGACAGCCCGTCGCCCGCCTCGGCTGGCGCCAGCGCGGCGACTCCGGTGCAGGGCTCGCCGGCGGCGGACGCCGCCGCGAGGCCGCCCATGGCCGCCAGTGCGACGGCGCGCCGCAGCGCGCCCCGGACGTTCAACGCAGTGCCCCGGTGAACTCCACGATGGCCGTAGTGACCTGGGCGCTGGTGCCCGGCGAGAGCGCATCGCCGGCCAGCACGTGACGGTCGGGATCCTGGGTCTCCACGGCCACGAGCCGCTTCATCGACGTGCCCCAGCGGGCGAAGCGCTGCTCGATGGCCTCGGGCCGCACCACCGTGTCCCGCGGTGAGTAGAACGCCAGCACCGGCACCTGCATCGAGGCGGGATCGATGGCATCCACCGCCTTCACCAGCCGCATCATGGGCGGGATCGCCATGGTGGAATAGCGAGCCGTCCAGTGCGCCGCGTGCAGCGGGCCGTGGGTGGCGTACTCGCGGTAGCTGCCCTGCGCCAGCCGCACCAGGCCCTGCCCGCCCGGCAGCGCCGCGAGGTCCGCGCCCGCGGCCTGCACCCCGTAGTTGGGCGACACCAGCACCACGGCGGCCACGTCCGCGTGCTGCGCCGCGAGCCAAGTGGCCAGGGTCCCGCCGGTGGAGGTGCCCATCAGCACCACCCGATCGCCGAGCAGCCGGCCGATGGCGAGCGCGTTCTCGCCCTCCATCTGCCAGCTCTCCAGCGTGGCCTCCGCCATGGCCTCGGCCGTGCGGCCGTGGCCGGGCACGCGCGCGAAGTACAGGTTGGCGCCGAGGGCCGCGGCGGCGCGCTCCGCCACCGGCGACACTTCCTGGCGCGTGGCGGTGAAGCCGTGCAGGTACACCAGCGACGTCGGCGTGCGCGCCTTGCGCGCGGGATCGGCCCAGGCGATGCGCCGGTCCGAGCCGGGACGCAGGTCGGGCACCTTCGCCTCCGCCGCCGCCAGCGCTTCGTCGATGCCCGCCAGCGTCGCCGGGGCGGCGAACACGGGTTCGGGAACGGGAAGCGCCGGGGTGGCGAGCGCGACCACGAGCACGGCGGCGGTGACGGCGGCCAGCGTCGCCGCCAGAGCCTTGCGCCAGCGTTCTGCCGACAGGATGCGTCTCATGGGAGGCATGCTAGCCCACGCGGGGCCCGGGCTTCCCGGCGAGGGGCCGATGCGGTGCCCTCAGCGGGTCGGCGCCAGTCCGTCGACGCGTCGCGCGAGGCGCCCGTGAACCAGCCAGCCCGCCATCATCACGAAGGCCGCCAGCACGAACACCTTGTTCACGAACCAGTTGGTGCGCCAGATCGTCCACTCGGGATCGGGCAGGAACAGCGCGAACTTGGTGACCACGATGACGATCTCGGTGAGCGCCACGATCCAGGCGAAGGCCTCGAGGTAGAAGGGGCGGCGCAGCAGCGCCCAGCCCAGCCAGAGGTGCGCAACCCACCAGAAGTCCCACATCACGTGCGCGAGCAGCGGCTCGCGGTAGGCGATAGACCAGGCCACCGGGAACAGGTACTTGACGAGCAGCGTCCATGCGGCGAGCACGAACAGGAAGTGGGCGAGGAACACGCGCATGGCGCCGCGCCCCGATCAGGCGAGTTTCGCGGCCGCCTGCCGCGTGAAGGTGGCGATGGGCACCCGGGCCGGGCAGGCGCCCAGGCAGGGCTGGCCCGAGCAGGACAGGCAGGCCTGCGCGTTCGCCTCGAGCATCGAGTATTCGTCGCGCGCCAGGCGCAGGTCGTCGTAGTCCACGGCATACATGCGGGTGCGCAGCACCTCGGCGATGGGCACGCCCGCCGGGCAGCTCTCCGCGCAGGCCGAGCATCCGGGCAGGCAGTAGTTGCCCACCCTCGCCGCGGCGTAGGCGCTGAGCAGGTCCATGTCGCCCATGGAGACCCTGGTGCTGCCCGAGGCGCCGAGGAACTCGTCGATCTCCTCGCGCGAGGTCATGGAGATGAGCAGCCCGTCCACGTTCGGGCTCGACAGCACCCAGCGAAGGGCCGCCTGGGAGAAGGTGCCGCCGGGCCGCTCGAAGGGCCGCATGTCGTTCATGCGCCCCCCCATGAGCGTCTTCATGGCCAGCACGCCCACGTCCTTCTGCTTCGCCTTCTGCAGGGCACGGGGGATCTCGGGCTGGATCGCGGCCCAGTGGAAGGTGTGGCGCAGCTTGTCGGCGAACTTCGGATCCTGGGCGAAGGAGTAGGCCGCGAGCACCACGTCCACGAGGTCGTTGTCCACGGCGTAGTCGATGCACTTGACCAGTTCCCCGCCGTGGCCGGACATGCCGCGGAAGCGGATCTTGCCCTGGCGCTTCGCCAGGTCGGTGAACTCGCGCCATTCCGGGTTCTGCATGCGCGCCACTTCGTCCACGGCGTGGTTGAAGTACACGTCGATGCGGTCGGTGCGCAGCCGCTTCAGGCTGCCCTCCAGGGCCTTCATCATGTCGCGCCGGGTGTCGGAGGCGCCGGCCTTGGTCTTGGTGGCGATGATCACCTGGTTGCGCACCGGCCTGAGTGCCTCGCCGAAGGCCTCTTCGGCGCCGCCCCAGCGGTAGCTCTCGGCGGTGTCGAAGTAGTTCACGCCGCGCTCGAAGGCGTGGCGCACCACGGCGGGGTCCGTGGTGCTGGCCGAGCCGAAGGAGATGTCGGAGACCATCAGTCCGGTGCGGCCCAGGCGCACCTGCCGGCGCACGCGCGGCGCTTCAGCCGGCGACTGGGGGTGGACGGCGGCCGGCAGGCCGGCCAGTGTGCCGGCGCCGAGCGCCAGGAGGTCGCGTCGCTTCATCGGGGCTGCTCCGGCTGGGTTGCGGATCGAGTATCGCGCCGGCGCGTGACACTGCCAACCGCGTCGCGGACGCGGGCTTCGACCATGCGCGGCCCGGAACGTGCGGCCGGGTGGGTTGGACGAACGCGCTTGTCCATGGGCCCGCGCCGTCTCGCGCAGGGATGTGCGCTCCGGGTTGAACCCGTGCCTCCGCCCGTGGTCTGCGATGGCAGGGTAGGGAAACACCAGGAGAACGACGCATGAACACGAAGTCCATCGACCGCCGCCGCTTCCTCGCCATCGGCACTTCCGCGCTGGCCGTTGCCGCGGCGATCGCGGCGCCTCGCGCGCGCGCGCAGGCTGCGAAGGGCTGGTGCAGCGCGTGGGCGAAGAAGGCGTGAGGCAGCATCCGGCCGCCGCGACGCCGGCCGCCGGGCCGGCTGCCTCCGGGGTGCTGCTCGTCCTCTACGACGGCGCCTGTCCGCTGTGCGCGCGGGAGATCGCCCACTACGCCGGGCTCTCTCCGCTGGGCCCCGTGTGCTTCGCCGACGTGTCGGCCGCGCCCGAGGGCGACCTCGGCTTCGGGATCGACAGGCGCAGCGCGCTGGCACGCATGCACGTGGTGGAGCCCGACGGCACGGTGGTCACGGGGGCGCGGGCCTTCATCGCGCTCTGGAAGCGGATGCCCGGCTGGCGATGGCTGGGATGGCTTTCCTCGGTGCCGCCCGCGCCGTGGCTCCTGGAAGTCGCCTATCGCGGCTTCCTGCGGGTGCGGCCCGCGCTGCAGGCCCGTGCCCGCCGGGCGGTCGATCCGGTCCGCTGGCTCGAGCGCGAGCTGCGTTCGGACCATGCCGGCGAATCCGGGGCGGTGATGATCTACCGCGGCATCCTCGCGGTGAGCCGTGATGCCGCCGTGCGCGCGTTCGCGCAGCGTCACCTGCAGACCGAGCAGCGCCACCTTGCCGCCCTGGAGACCCTGGTACCCCCCGCGTCGCGTACGCGCCTGCTGCCTGCTTGGCGGCTGGCCGGTTTCCTCACGGGCGCGCTGCCCGCGCTGGCAGGACCGCGTGCCGTCTACGCCACCATCGCGGCGGTGGAGACCTTCGTGGACCGCCACTACCTGCAGCAGATCGAACGCCTTCCCGCGGACGGGGACGGTGGCTCGCTCAGGGCGCAGCTGGAATCCTTCCGCCACGACGAACTGGAACATCGCGACGAGGCGGCGGTGCTCGCCCCCGTGCGCCGCGGCCCGCTGCTGTGGGCGTGGGCGGCCGTGGTGGGGGCCGGATCGGCCGCGGCGGTGGTGGTGGCGCGCCGGATCTGAGAAGCGGCGGCCGTGTCGGCTCGCCCGCGCGGGACCCCGCCGATCTCGCGCGCGTCGGGCTTCAGGCCACGCGGCGATACTCGATGTACTTCGCGGTGTCGTCGGCCACGGCGCGTCCGCAGCGCTGCTCCACGATGCGGAAGGCCATGTCCATGCCCGAGGCCACGCCCGCGGAACTGATCACGCCATCGTCCACCACGCGCGCCTCGCGGTCCACCACGATGTCGCGCCCGAGGCCCTCGAGCAGGTCGAGTGCGCCCCAGTGAGTGGTGGCGCGGCGCCCGTCCAGCAGGCCGGCCTCGGCCAGCACCAGCGCGCCGGTGCACACCGAGGCCACGCGCTTGGCACGCGCGGCGCGCCCGCGGATCCACTCGAGCGTGGCCGCGTCCTTCATGGCCGCCCGGCTGCCGAAGCCGCCGGGCACCACCAGCAGGTCGATCGGGGGCGCATCCTCGAAGCCGTGGTCCGCGAGCACCACCAGGCCGCCGGTGGCGCGCACCGGTCCGCGGCGTGCCGCCACGGTGAACACCCGGAAGGGGGCGCCGTCCTCGGAGCGGCGCGAGGCGGCGCCAGGCTGGAGACGGGTGCGCGAGAACACCTCGAAGGGGCCCGCGAAGTCGAGCACTTCCACGTCCTCGAACAGCAGGATGGCGGTGTTCCAGGTTTCCATGTTCATCGATCCTCCGTTGCGCGAGGATACGGGCAAGCCGCCGGCGCGCGCTATGCTCGGTGGCGGCGGCGTCCGCCGCCCGATCCCCGCGACGACCCGGACCCGGCCCGACTCCCAGGCGCATGAACGGCGATTCCCCGATCGAATGGCGCGACGGCCAACCCTGGTCGCGACGCCATGGCGACGTGTACTTCGCCCGCGAGGGCGGCATCGGCCAGTCGCGCCACGTGTTCCTGGCGGGCAACGGGCTGCCGGAGCGCTTCGCGGCGCTCTCCGGTGGCGGGTGGTTCACCATCGGCGAGACGGGCTTCGGCACCGGGCTGGGGCTGCTGTGCGCGTGGCAGGCCTTCGCGCGGGCCGCTCCCGCGGCGGCGCGGCTGCACTTCGTCAGCACCGAACGGGACCCCCTGCCGCCGGCCGACCTCTGGCGTGTCCACGAAGCGTGGCCGGAACTCGCGCGGGAGTCGGCGCAGCTGCGCGACCGCCTGGGCCGGCCCGCGCGCGGCTGGCACCGCATCGCCCTGGACGGCGGCCGCGTGGTGCTCACCCTGCTGGTGGGCGATGCC
>CAZXJW010000040.1:5611-16363 GCA_964641005.1 uncultured Rhodocyclaceae bacterium | reverse complement strand
GTCGTAGGTGGTCGCCGGCGGCACCACCGTGTCGTCGCGGAAGAAGCGCACCTCGAAGCTGCCCGGGTTGCCGGGCGCGGCCCAGGCGGCGGCATCGCGGACGAATCCTCCGTTGACCACGCCGGTGCCCGTGTTGACCGCCGCCGCGGCGGTCTGGAAGCTGCCGTTGCCGGTGCGGATGCGCTGGAACACGTCGCTGCCCGCCTCGCTGACGGCGATCTGGCGCGACGGCCCCACCTGGATCTCGCGCTGGCCCTGGTCGCCGTTGTAGATGACCGAGCCCGGCACGGTCTCGGTGAAGGGTCGCGTGTCGCCCTGGTAACCGGAGAACAGGAACAGGCCGTTGCCGTCGGTGGCGTTGGCGATGCCCAGCAACTCCGCGTAGCGCTCACGCAGTTCCGAGGCGATGCTGTCGCGGTCGCGCGGCGTGAGCGCGCCGTTGCCGCCGTTCACCGCCAGCGTCTTCACGTCCTGCAGCAGCGTGGTGTAGCGCTGCAGCGAGTTCTCGGTGATGCCGATGGCGGCGGTGGCCGACTCGGTGTTGCGGATGAACTGTCCGGCAATGGCGTTGCTCTGGGACACCTCCAGGCCGCGCGCCGCCGCCACGGGGTCGTCGGCGGGGGTGAGCACGCGCCGGCCTGCCGCGATCTGCTCCTGGAGCCTGAGCAGCCCGGACTGGCCGCGCTGGATGTTGAAGACGCCCTGCTCGAACAGGGTCGTGGTGCTCACGCGCATGGCGATGCTCCCGTCTAGCGGCCGCCCAGGGCGAGCAGCGTGTCGAACAGCGTGGAGGCGATCTGCAGCACCTTGCCGGAGGCCTGGTAGGCCTGCTGGTAGCGCACCAGGTTGGCCGCCTCCTCGTCGAGGTTCACGCCGGAGAAGCCCTGGAGCGACTCGCGGGTCTGCTTCACCAGCGCCTCCTGGGCGCTGAGCTGGATCTGCGATTCGCGCGTCTCGCTGCCCACGTCGCTCACCAGCTTGCTGTAGGCGCTCTGGTAGCTCGCGGTGCCGCCGGCAACGGTGTTGGCGGTCTGCAGCCTGGCGAGCAGCAGGGCGTTGCGGTTGTCGGCCACGCCGTTGACGTTGTTGGCGACCGTGAAGCTGTCGCCGTCGCGCGGCGTGCCCGTGACCTGGAACTCGATGCCGTTGAAGGCGATGGTGCCCCCGGAGGTGTAGGCGAAGGGCCCGGCGGCGGGCACCGCCCCGGCCACGGTGAACTCGTTGGTGGCCTGCACGTAGGCGAGCGTGACCGGGCCTGGCAGCGGTACGTTCGCCACGCTCGTCACCACCCCGGCGCTGATGCGCGCGTCGCCATCGTTGCCCAGGGTGGCGGCGGTGCGCACCGGTGCGGCCGCGGCGATGCGCGCCGTGTCGGTCATGACCACGCGCAAGTCGCGGGCAGCGTAGCGGGTGGGCATCACCAGGAAGCTGTCGCCGTCGGCGGCCGCGCCGGAGGCCACGTCCACGGTGATGCCGTCCAGGGTCTGGGGCAGGCTGGCAAAGGTCTGTCGGGTGCCATCCGAGAGCCGGTCCACGATCCAGTTGCCGGCCGAGAAGGTGAACCGGTAGTCGGAGGCGGCCAGTTGTCCCGTGTCGGTGAGCACCACGGTCACCACGGCGTTGCCGGCATTGGTGGTGCGCCCCTGCACGGTGCCCTGGGGCGGCACGAAGAAGTCGGTGCCCAGGTTGCCGGCGAGGTCCTGGCCCAGGCGCATCTGGGCATTGAACGTGTCTGACATCACCGCGGCCACGCGGCCGAGCTGGTTCACCGCCGGGTCGAGGGCCTGGCTGCGGAAGGCGAGCAGGCCGCCGAGCACGCCACCCTGGAAGTTCTCCGCGGGCAGGGTCACGTTCGTGCCCGACACCACGTAGCTGATCACCCGGCCGACCGGGTCCTCCGGCGACACCGAGGAGGCGAGCGTGAGGGTCTGGGAGCCCACCACCAGGTTCTGCCCGGTGCCGATGAACACGTTGTAGCTGCCGTCGGACTCCTGCACCACGTTCACCCGCACCAGTCGGTTGAGTTCCGCCACCAGCGCGTCGCGCTGGTCGAGCAGGTCGTTGGCGGGCGAGGTGGGCGTGCTGCCCGCGGACACGATCTGGCGGTTGAGGGTGGCGATCTCGGTGGCGTAGAGGTTGATCTGGCGCACCGCGCCGTCGATCTCGCCGTTCACGCCGTCGCGGATCTCGGCGAAGCGCGACTCGAGCGCCTGGAAGCGCGACACCATGGCCTGGCCGAGGCTGATCATCGACTGGCGCGAGGGCACGGACGAGGGATTGGCCGCCACGTCCTGCACGCCGCCGAAGAAGTCCTGCAGCGCAGGCGAGAGGCCGGCCGCGGGATCGGCGAGGATGTTGTCGAGCTGGGCGGACTGGCTCACGAAGGTGTCCAGGTAGCTCGCCTGGGTGCTCGCCGCCAGCACCTGCCCGGACAGGAACTCGTTGTACTGGCGCCGCACCGTCTCGATGGACACGCCCTGGCCGAAGAAGCCCGCGCCCGTGAACTGCGGATTGCGGCTGCCCTGGATCACCGACTGGCGGGTGAAGCCCTCGGTGCCCGAGTTGGCGATGTTGTGGCTGGTGACCACCAGGCCGGCCTGCGCCGCCTGCAGCCCCGACACGCCGATGTTGAAGACCGAACCCGTGCTCATGCCTGATCCCTCTGGATGCGTTTACGGCGAGACCGGGGGTTTCTTGACCCCGGCGGCGAGCTCGAGCTGGCGCACGATCAGGTCCGCCAGCCCGATGCCGCGACCGCGCGACAGCGACTGCGCGTACTGCTCGTCGAGCATTCCGGTGAAGGTGCGCGTGGCGTCGCTCTCGAAGTACTCGTCCCCGAGGTTCGAGGCACGTGCGGCCTTGAGCACCTGGTTGAGCAGCAGCGACTCGAACTCCTGCGCGACCTTGCGCAGCGCCTCGGCGTCGTCGCGCCGGGCGCCGGCGAGCAGGCCGGCGGCGCGCTGAGGGTCGAAGGCGAGACTCGCGCCATCCACGGGGTTCATGGTCCGGTCACCCGCTCAGATGATCTCGAGCTCGGCCCTGAGCGCGCCGGCGGCCTTCATGGCCTGCAGGATCGCGAGCAGGTCGATGGGCGTCGCGCCCACGGCGTTCAGGGCGCGCACCACGTCGGCGAGCGAGGTGGTGTTGGGCAGCACCACGAGACCGGACTTGTCCGACTTCACCTCCACGTTGGCACGCTCGGTGGCCACCGTGTCGCCGCGCGAGAAGGCGCCTGGCTGGCTGATGATCGGCTCGGTCTGGATGGTCACCGACAGGTTGCCGTGGGCCACGGCGCAGTTGCTCACCAGCACGCGGGTGTTCATCACCACCGAGCCGGTGCGGCTGTTGACGATCACCCGTGGCGAGGCCTCGGCGGGATTGACCAGCAGGTTCTCCACCCGCGACACGAAGGCAACGCGCTGGGCCGGATCGTCGGGGGCGCGCACCCGCACCTGGCGCGCGTCGGTAGCCACGGCCATGCCGGGGCCGAGCGCGGCATTGACGGCCTCCACGATGCGCGTGACGGTGGTGAAGTCGGTGTCGAAGGTCTGGAACACCACGTCGCCACCCTGGGCGATGGACGAGGGCACCGCTCGCTCCACGGTGGCACCCTGGGGGATGCGACCGGCGTTGAGGTGGTTCACCGTCACGTTGGTGCCGCCGGAGGAGGCGCCGGCGCCGGCCACCAGGATGCTGCCCTGGGTCATGGCGTAGATCTGGCCGTCCGCGCCGCGCAGCGGCGTGAGCAGCAGCGTGCCGCCGCGCAGGCTGCGCGCATTGCCCATGGAGGACACGGTCACGTCGATGGTCTGGCCCGGCCGCGCGAAAGGCGGCAGCTGCGCCGTCACCATCACGGCGGCCACGTTGCGCAGCTGCAGGTTCAGGCCGGGCGGCAGCGTCACGCCGAGCTGCTGGAGCATCGCCCCCAGGCTCTGGGTCGTGAAGGGCGTCTGGGTGGTCTGGTCGCCCGTGCCGTCGAGTCCCACCACCACGCCGTAGCCCACCAGCTGGTTGGAACGAACGCCCGCCAGCGTGGCCACGTCCTTGATGCGCTGCTGGGCGTGAGCCGGCGGGGCGGCCAGTACGGCGGCGGCCAGCACCATCAGCGCGGCCGTCAGGTTGGAGAAGCTCGTGGCGATCAGGCGCATGGTCGGAGTCCGGGTCATCAGAAGGGAGAGGCGCTGAGGAAGAAGCGCTGCAGCCAGCCCATGGTCTGGGCCTCGGAGAGATAGCCGCGGCCCTTGTACTCGATGCGCGCGTCGGCCACGCGGGTGGAGGAGACGGTGTTGAGCGCGCCCACGTTCACCGGGTTCACGACGCCCGAGAAGCGGATGTACTCGGTGCCCTGGTTGATGGTGACCTGCTTCTCGCCGCTCACCAGCAGGTTGCCATTGGGATAGACCTCGATCACGGTCACCGCGATGTTGCCCGTGAACACGTTGTTGGCCGCGCTGTTGCCCCCGCCCTCGAACGTGGAGTCGGACGAGGCGCCAAGCGCCGCGCCCTCCAGCGGCGCGCCGGGCAGGCGCGTGATGGTGGGGATGGCAATGTTCGCCTCGCCGCTGCGGCTGGCCTGGCTGGTGCTGCGCTTCGAGGCGTTGGTGCGCTCCTCCAGGATCACCGTGAGCGTGTCGCCGGCGAAGCGGGCGCGCCGGTCCTCGAACAGCGCCAGCCGCGGCGCGTTGGCCTGGAAGATGGCGCCCGAGTCCTGCGATGCCGCGGGCGGGGGCGGGGGGCGCGTGCTCATGGGCTGGTGCACCGAAGTGCCGGGCGTGGTCATGGCGCAGCCCGACAGCAGCAGGCAGGCGAATCGGATCAGGTGATGGCGCATGGGGCGAGAGTCCGCAGGGGTGTGCAGCCGTGATTGCAGTGGCCGTGCCAGCCGCCGTCGCCCCGGAAACCGCTTGTTCATCAGCATCTTGCGGGATCGCGGAGAAGCGCTGGCCGGCGCCGCCGGCAAGACCCCGCCGCCGCCCCGGCAAGGATTACCGGGCTGGCACCGGTCTTGCGGACGCAGCGCCCTTGCGCGTTGCCGCGCGCCGAACCCCCGCCCTCCCCCCATGGCCCCCGACTCCACCGAAGACCTGGTCCGCCGCGACGCGCTGGCGGGCTCCATGCGTTCCTACCTGTGGGCGGCGGTGGGCTGCGTGTTCGCCGCGGCGCTGTGTGCCGCGGTGTTCCGCGACTCGCTGCTGGCGCCGGTGCGCTGGTGGTGGCTCGCCGCCATGGCGCTGGTGCAGGGAACGGCCGTGACCACCGCCCTCACCTACATGCGCGACCCCCGGGGCCGCGGTCTGCGCGCCTGGATGGCGCCCTTCCTGTTGTGCTCGGTGGCCCAGGGACTGCTGTGGAGCGCACTGCCGCTGCTGCTGCACGGCCCGAGCATGACCGAGACGCAGTGGGCGATGCTGATGGTCTTCTACAGCGCCTGCTCGGCCGCGGCCATCGCCACGCTGTGCGCCAACTACGTGATCTCGGCGAGCTACTTCGCCGTGCTGTGGCTGCCGGCCATCGCCCAGCTGCTGCTCGCGGGCGGCACCACGAACATGCTGTTCGCGCTCGGCGGCGCCATGCTGCTCGGCCTGGCGCTGGTGTTCGCGCACCACCTGCACGCGGCGCTGCTGGCGGCGATCCGGCTGGGCAGGCGCCTCGAGCACGACGCCACCCACGACAGCCTCACCGGCCTGCCCAATCGAGCAACGCTGCTGGCACGGGCCGATGCCGCCACCGCGCCCCGGGGCGTCACCGGGCGCGGCTACGGCCTGCTGTTCGTGGACCTGGACCGGTTCAAGCAGGTCAACGACACGCTGGGCCATCGCGGCGGCGACGCACTGCTCAAGCAGGTCGGCGCGCGCCTGTCCGCCGCCATGCGCGAGGGCGACACCGTGGCACGCCTGGGCGGCGACGAATTCGTGGCGCTGGTGCATGGTGCCTCCGAGGCGGACGCGCACCACGTGGCCGACCGTCTCGTGCGCGCCATGGAGGCACCCTTCACGGTGCAGGGCCAGGAACTCCTGGTCACCGCCAGCGTGGGAATCGCCTGGTCCGACGGATCCATCGCGCCATCGGACCTGCTGGTGAACGCCGACCGCGCCATGTTCCGCGCCAAGGAGACCGGCCGTCGCCGCACCGTCACCTACGACCGCGAGATGGCCCAGTGGATGGATGCCCACCGCGGCATGGAACAGGACCTGCGCCGCGCCATCGGCGCCGGCCAGCTCGAGGTGGCGGCCCAGCCCATCGTGGATCTCGCCACGCGCATGCCGGTGGGAGTGGAACTGCTGGCGCGCTGGAACCGTCCGGGCCACGGCCCGGTGTCGCCGGCGCTGTTCATCCCGGTGGCCGAGGAGACCGGTCTGGTGGTGGAACTGGGCCGCTGGATGCTGGGCGAGGCCTGCCAGGTAGCCTCGCGCTGGTCGCGCGACTACCGGCTCGCGTCGCTGCAGATCAACGTGAACATCTCGGGGCGCCACCTGCTGCAGGCCGACCTGCCCGGCGACGTGCGCGCCGCCCTGGCGCGATTCGATGCGCGACCGGAGGCGCTTTGCGTGGAACTCACCGAGACGGCCTCCGCCGACGACCTGCCCAGGGCGGGCATGGCGCTGGGCACGCTGCGCGCCATGGGCGTGGGCGTGGCCATCGACGACTTCGGCACGGGATGGTCCTCGCTCACCTACCTGCACGTGCTGCCCGCCACGTCCGTGAAGGTGGACCGCTCCTTCGTGGCCATTGCCGATCGCGATGCTCGCGCGGCGGCCATCGTGCGCGCCTGCGCCGAACTGGCGGGCGTGGACGGCCGCGCCACGGTGGCCGAGGGCATCGAGACGGAGGCGCAGGCGACGCTCGCGCGCCGCCTGGGCTGCAACCGCGGCCAGGGCTGGCTGTTCGGCCGGCCCGCGCCGGTGGGCGAGATCGAGCAGCTGCTGCGCGAGGCGCTGGCGCTGCCCGCGGCGGCAAGCGCCGAGGCCTAGCGCGCGCTCAGGAGGCTCACAGCTGGGTGAGCCGCTGCAGCATCTGGTCGGAGGCCTGGATGGAGCGGGAGTTGATCTCGAAGGCGCGCTGCGCCGTGATCAGGTTCACCAGCTCCTCGGTGGCGCTCACGTTGGAGGTCTCCACGAAGCCCTGATTGAGCGAGCCCAGGCCGTTTGTGAGGGGCTGGTTGACCTGCGGCGCACCGGAGGAGGCGGTTTCCAGGAACAGGTTCTCGCCGCGCGACTGCAGGCCGCCGGGGTTGGTGAAGTTGGCAAGCTGGATGGTGCCCACCTGGGTGGGCGTCTGGCTGCCGGCCACCAGCGCCGACACCGTGCCGTCGCTGCCGATGGTGACGGTGATGGTGTTGGGCGGGATGGTGATGCCGGGCTGGATGGGATAGCCGCTGGAGGTGACCACGTTGCCCTGGTTGTCGAGCTGGAACGAGCCGTCGCGGGTGTAGGCCGTGGAGCCGTCGGGCAGCAGCACCTGGAAGAAGCCCTGGCCGTTGATGCCCACGTCGAGGCTCGCGCCGGTCTGCTGCAGGTTGCCCTGCACGAAGATGCGCGCCGTGGCCACGGGCCGCACGCCCAGGCCAACCTGCAGGCCCGAGGGCACCTGGTTCAGCTGCGAGGTCTGGGCGCCGGGCTGGCGCAGCACCTGGTAGAGCAGGTCCTCGAACACCGGCCGCTGGCGCTTGAAGCCGTTGGTGCTGATGTTGGCGAGGTTGTTGGAGATGACGTCCACGTTGAACTGCTGGGCCTCGAGGCCGGACTTGGCGGTCCACAGCGAGCGGATCATGGCGTTGGGCTTCCCGGGTTTGCCGATCAGGCGTTGAGGTTGAGCAGCGGCGAGAGGCCGCGGGCATTCTGGTCGGCGGCCTGCATGAGGCGCACCTGGGTGTCGAACTGCCGCGACAGCGAGATGATGCTGACGATGGATTCCACGGCGTTCACGTTGCTGCCTTCGAGCATCCCGCTGGCGAGGTAGACGCGGGCGTCGGCCGGGGCCGGCCGGCCGGTGGCGGTGCGGAACAGGCCGTCCGCGCCGCGGGTGATGGTCTTCTCGTCGGGATCGACCAGCTTGATGCGCCCGAGCACCGTGGAGGTGTTGGGCACGCCCACCAGGGGGATGGCGGTGACGGTGCCGTCACGGCCGATGGTGATGGTGTTGTCGGCCGGGATGGCGATGGTGCCGCCGCCGTCGGTGAGCACGTTGAGCCCGTTGCGGGTCTGCAGCAGTCCGCCGGGACCGAGCTGCAGGCTGCCATCGCGCGTGTAGGCCTCGCGCCCGTCGGGCCCGCGCACCGCCAGGAAGCCCTTGCCGTCCACGGCCACGTCGAAGGCCCGTCCGGTGGCCCGCATGGGGCCGAGCGAGAAGTCCGTGCCGGTGCTGCTTTCCGCCACGAAGGCGCGGGTCTTCGCGCCCTGGCCGAGCACCGGCAGCGCGCGGAAGGCCGTGGTCTCGGCGCGATAGCCCGCGGTGGAGGCGTTGGCGAGGTTGTGCGCCACCTGCGCCTGGCGGTCCATCATGGACTTGGCGCCGCTCATGGCGAGGTAGACGAGGCGGTCCACGGCTCAGGGCTCCGGGGCGTCAGCGCAGGTTGACCAGGGTCTGGAGCACCGCGTCCTGGGTCTTGATGGTCTGCGCGTTCGCCTGGTAGTTGCGCTGCGCGGTGATGAGGTTCACGAGTTCGGCGGTGAGGTCCACGTTGGAGTCCTCCACCGCGGCGGACTGCAGGTTGCCCAGCGTGCCGCTGCCGGGCGAACCCACCACGGGCAGGCCCGACTGCGCCGTCTCGGCCCACAGGTTGTCACCCAGAGGCGAGAGCCCCTGGGCATTGACGAAGTCCGCCAGCACCACCTGGCCCAGGTTGCGCGACTGGCCGTTGGAGTAGCGGCCCACGATCACGCCATCCTGGGCCACGTTGAAGCCGATCAGGCGGCCGGAGGTGTAGCCGGTCTGGGACAGGGCGTTGACGCTGGACACGGCGCCGTACTGGGTGGTGCCGGTGAAGTTCAGCGGGAAGGCGAGCGGTGTCACCGCGCCCGAGGCGATCGTGAGCGACGCGTTCAGCGGCATGGGCGTGGTGAGCACGCCGTTGGCGTCGAAACTGAGCGCCACGGGCGCGCCGGCGCCTGCGCCCAGGTCCACGTCGGTGACCGGGCCGCCATCCACGGTGGAGTGCGCGTTCCAGACGCCCGGGGTGGCGGTGCGCACGAAGTACAGCGTGAACACGTGCGGATTGCCGAGCGTGTCGTAGGTGGTTCCCGAGGTGGTGAAGTTGAAGCTCTGGGTGTTGTTCGGGTCGAACACGGCCACCGCGGGTTGCAGGGAGCGCGAGTCGAGGTTGAGCGTGGCGCGG
Organism: uncultured Rhodocyclaceae bacterium; assembly: GCA_964641005.1. Classification (GTDB taxonomy): domain Bacteria; phylum Pseudomonadota; class Gammaproteobacteria; order Burkholderiales. The sequence goes on along the minus strand of CAZXJW010000040.1, from coordinate 7,029 downwards.
AACTCGTCGGTGGCACGCGGCGCGATGTCGGCGGTGTCGAAGCGGATCGGGCCCGGGGTGGCGTTGATGATGTTGCCGTTCACGTCCACGCCGTAGCCGGTGAGGTTCAGGCCCTGGGAATTGACCACGAAGCCCTGGCTGTCGAGCTGGAACTGGCCGTTGCGCGAGTAGGCGATGGCCCCGCCGTCGTCGAGCCGGAAGAAGCCGCGCCCCGTGATGGCGATGTCGAGCGGGTTGTTCGTCGGTGTCACGTTGCCCTGGTTGAACACCTGGGCCACGTTCTGCACCTTCGATCCGATGCCGATCTGGTTCGCCCCGCCGCCGCCCAGCGAGGCGGCGAACACGTCGGCGAACTGGGTCACCGAGCCCTTGAAGCCCACCACCTGGGCATTGGCCACGTTGTTGCCGATCACGTCGAGGTTCTTGGAGGCGGCGTTCAAGCCGCTCAGGCCGGACTGGAAGCCCATGGTGCTCTCCTTGGTTGGCTCAGCTGGGTTGCTTCGTTGCGGGGAATCAGATGATCTGTCGCACGCCCGACAGTGGCAGGGGGCCGAGCGTGGGCGTGTTCAGGGTCACGCCGCCGTCGAGCGACACGCTCTGGACGCGGCCATAGCCCAGGGTGGTGGCCGACACCTTCGCGCCGCTGTCGCGGAAGGCCTCCACCTTGAAGCGGTAGGTGCCGTCGGGGAGTTGGACGTCGCCAGGCTTGCCGTCCCAGGCGAAGGTGCTCAGGCCCGCCGGCCGTCTCCCCAGGTCCATGCTCTCCACCGGCCGGCCGCCGGAATCGAGGATGGTGACAACCACCTTGTCGGCAGGGCCCGCGAGTTCGATGCCGCCCACGGCGCCGCCGTCGGCGAGCTGCATGCGGTCGCCCTCGGCGAGCACGCCGCGGCCGATCATGGCGCTCGCCTGCAGCGACTGCGCCGCGAGCATGTTGGCGCCCATGTCCTTGACCGCGCCGTTCAGGCGCTCGATGCCGTTTACCGTGCTGATCTGGGCGATCTGGCTGGTGACCTCGGCGTTCTGCAGCGGATTGAGCGGATCCTGGTTGCGCAGCTGCGAAACCAGCAGCTTGAGGAAGCGCTCCTGGGGATCCTCGGAGTTGAGCTTGAGCACGTCGGCGCCGCCCGGGGGGGCGCCGGAGGCGGCGGTCGAGGTCGCGGCGATGGCGGTGGTCATGGCTTCACTGTCCCAGCGAGAGGGTGCGCAGCAGCAGGGTCTTCGCGGTGTTCATCACGTCGGTGTTGAGCTGGTAGGCGCGCGAGGCGGAGATCATGTTGGTCATCTCCTCCACCACGTTGACATTCGGGAAGGTCACGTAGCCCTGGCGGTCGGCCAGCGGATGCTTCGGGTCGTACACCAGCCGCGGCGGCGAGGGATCGTCCACCACACCGGCCACGCGCACTGCCTGGGAGACG
>CAZXJW010000040.1:3800-5601 GCA_964641005.1 uncultured Rhodocyclaceae bacterium | reverse complement strand
AACACCACCTGCTTGCCGCGGTAGGGCGTGCCGTCGGAGCTCACGGCGCTGTCGGCGTTGGCCATGTTGGAGGCGACCACGTTCAGGCGCTGGGACTGGGCCGAGAGCGCCGAGGCGGCGATGTCGAAGACGTTGCTGAGGTTCATGGCACGAGCCTTTCGCGGTCGGTCACTGGCCCGTGAGGGCCGTGCGCAGCCCGCTGATGCGGCTGTTCATGAAGGTGAGCGCCGCCTGGTAGCGGATGGCGTTGTCGGAGAAGCGCGACACCTCGGCGTCGAGCTCGACGGTGTTGCCGTCGATGGAGGGCTGTGCCGGGGCGCGGAACTGCAGCCGCGGGGAACCCGCGGCGCTGCCACGCGGCTCGAGGTGGGCCGGCGCGGTCCGCGCCACCCCGATGTTCGAGGCCGCCATGGCGCCGCGCATGGCGGCGCGGAAGTCGAAGTCGCGGGCCTTGTAGTGGGGCGTGTCGGCGTTGGCGATGTTGCCGGCCAGCACCTCGCTGCGGAAGGCACGCAGGTTCAGGGCCTTCAGGTTCGGTGCGATGTGGCGGTCGATGCGATCGAGCATGGCGGCGTCGGGACGGTTGGACGCACTCCGAAGTGCGATCCCCGTGCCAGGCGCCCCGGATGCCACAAAACCTTTTTACATCAGACTGTTGAGTCCATGTCGCTGCCGCAGGCCGCCGGCCCGGCCGGCAATCGCCGGGGTGCCGGCGTTGCCGGGCGGCAAGACCTGGTCGCCCGCCCCCGGTCAGGACAGGGCGTTCTCGAGGGGGATCGGCTCCCCTACCGCGTAGCCCTGGCTGTAGTCCACGCCGAGCTCGGTCACGCGCCGGCGCAGCGACTCGGAGCTCACGTATTCGGCCACGGTGACCAGGCCGCAGCGCGCCGCCACTCGCACGATGGCGGCCACGATCTCGGCATCCACCGGGTCCCGCTCCACGTCGCGGATGAAGCTGCCGTCGATCTTGATGTAGTCCACCGGCAGCTTCTTCAGGTAGTCGAAGGTGGAAAGTCCGGTGCCGAAGTCGTCCAGCGCCACGCGGAAGCCCATGGCGCGCAGCTGGGCGAGCGTGCCGGCGGCCTGGGTGGGATTGAGCAGTTCGCTGCTCTCGGTGATCTCGAAGGCGAGCCGCTGAGCCGGCAGCGCGCGGGCCGCGAGCTCGGCGCGCACGAAGCCCGGGAAGGCGGGATCGGACAGGCTGGTGGCGCTGAGATTGATGGCGCACTTGGCGGTGCGCTCCAGCGCGCGCGGGTTGCGCACGAACCAGTCGAACACGGTGGACACCACCGCGCGGTCCAGGTCGACGGCCAGGTCGGCGGCCGCCACGGCCGGAAGGAACTCGACCGGGGGAATGATGACGCCCGCGGCGTCCACCAGCCGGGTCAGGATCTCCACGTCGCGACCCGGCGGCGCCAGGCCGGCTCGGTTGGGCACGATGGGCTGGGCCATGAGCAGCAGGCGCCGCGCCAGGATCGCCTCGCGCACGCGCTCGGTGGCCGAGACCCGGGCGCGGTGGGCGGCGAGCAGGCTGCCGTCGAGGCGCGCCGCGTGCAGCGGCCGCTCCACGTGCAGGGCGGCAGCCAGCTCGGCGTCGCGCACGGCCACGCGCACCACGTCGGCATGCAGGCCGCGCTGCGGGTCGGCCCACACCACGCCCACGGCCGGCGCGAGCCGCAGTGCCACGCCGCCAGCGGCCACCCGCACCGCCTCGAGTTCGCGCAGCAGCTGCTCGGCGCTGGCATTCAGGTGGCCGGGATCGGCCGTGCCGCACAGCGCCACGAAACGCGAAGGCTCGGGG
>CAZXJW010000040.1:0-3790 GCA_964641005.1 uncultured Rhodocyclaceae bacterium | reverse complement strand
GGCGGACCAGCGTGTTGCACTCCGTCAAATTGCGGCGCGCCAGCGCGAACACGCCCGGCACGCGACGCAGTGTCTGCCCCATGGCGGCCGCGAGCCTCGCGCCCTCGTGGGCGTCGAGCAGGTCCACGGCCGCGTCGAGATTGCGAAGCCGCACGCCGATCACGCCGAAGCCGGGTCCGTCGCGTCGCCCGAGCCGTTCCTCGAGGGCCTCGTCGAGGCCCCGGCCATTGAGCAGTCCCGTGGCCGGATCCTCGCGGGCTGCCTTCGCCACCGCCGCCAGGGCGCCGCGCCGGTCCTCGGAGACGGCCTGGAGCACCTGGGCGAGCGCCGTTGCCACGAACACCACCAGTGCCGACTCGAACAGCGCGAACTCGCGCAGGCCGGGCTCGAGGCGCGGCGGCGCGCCGAAGGCCAGCACCGTGAGGATCAGCGCCGCGCACACCACCAGCGTCCAGTGGCTGGTGCGGGCGTCGCAGCGCACGCCGCAGAAGGCCACCAGTGGCAGGAACAGGTAGGTCATCACCGAGGCGTAGTCCTGCTCGCCGGCCTCCGCCAGCGCGCGGCACAGCAGCGCGAGCAGGAAGGCACCCGTGAGCGTGGGCAGGTCGAACCGCAGCCGCCGTGCGCCGTGCGGCGCCAGCAGCAGCTCGGAGATGGCCGGGGCGAACAGCAGCGCACCGAGGCATTCCACCAGCCAGTAGGCCGCCCACACGGCGGCCACGGGTTCGTCCGGATACAGCCCGGCAAGCCTCAGTCCCTGCGTCCCCAGGGTCGCCGCCACGGGCGCGCCCGCCAGCGCCTCGGCGGCGTAGAAGCTCACCAGCGCGCGCAGCCGGGTGACGGGCTCGCCGCGCCGCGCCGCGGTCTCCAGGAACACGCGCTGCACGCGCACGCCGCACCAGGGACCCGCCACGGAGGCGGCCACGGCGAAGGGAATCATCACCGGGTCCGCGCCGAAGGTGAGCATGGCCCAGGTGGCGATGCCGGCCGCCACCGGCGCGATCGCCGCCGCGCCGAACACCTGCAGCACCGCGAAGGCGATGCCCGCCGGTGGCCAGAACACCGAGAAGGCGTTGGCGGAATTGGCCGCCTCGCGCGAGAGGTAGGCGCCGGCCGCCACCGACAGCGCGATGGCCAGCACCACCCGCGCCGAGAGCACCGCCGCGCGAACCTGCGCGGCGCCCACCACGGCCGGCTCGGCGGCGGGCATCACGGCTTCAGCCTGCCACCACGCGGTTCTTGCCCTGGAGCTTGGCCTGGTACATGGCCTTGTCGGCACGCTGCACCAGGACCTCGGCCTCCTCGCCCGTGACGTACTCGGTGACGCCGGCGCTGAAGGTGATCAGCAGCCGCTCCTGGTCGTGCAGGAAGAACTTCCGCGTGAGCTCGCGCTGCAGCCGCTGGGCCACGAGCACGCCCTCGGCCAGCGCGGTCTCGGAGAGGATGATCACGAACTCCTCGCCGCCGTAGCGGGCGATGGAATCGGTGGGCCGCACCGTGTGCTTGATGACCTTTGCCAGGTGGACCAGCGCCGCGTCCCCGGCGGCGTGGCCGTGGGTGTCGTTGATCTTCTTGAAGTTGTCCACGTCCAGCACCACCACGGACAGGGGCTTGCCGGTGCGGCGCGCACGCGCCAGCTCGCGCATGAGCGCATCGTCCATTCCGCGCCGGTTGAGCGTGCCGGTGAGCTGGTCCTCCCGCACCTGCTCGCTGACCCGCACCAGTTCCGCCTCGAGGGCGTGGACACGCTTCTCGGCGGCCTCCGCCTGCTGTCGCGCGGCCACCAGCTCGTCGCGCGAGCGCAGCATGTCCACCTGCATGCCGCGGGTGTCGCTCATGATCTCGTCGAGCAGCGTGCGCAGCGTATCGAGGCTTTCGGTGCTCTCGATGCGTTCGGCGTAGCGCTCGATCCTGGCGTGGTAGTCGCCTGTGTTGGCCGCCACGTCACCGAGCCGCTCCACGAAGGTGCTGAGAAGGCTCTTGAGCGTGGTCTTGGCGTCGTTGAGGTTCGACTTGATGCTCGCCTGCTTGAACACCACTTCCCTGAAGCCGCGCTCGGCCTCACGGATGGCCCGCAGGTCCACCGGGCCGTTGACCAGCATCCGCAGCACGTCGAGCTGGCCGGAGATCCACTGGTCGTCCTCCACCAGTTCGCCGAGGTTGTTCACCAGCATGCCGATGAGCCGCAGCAGGTTGTCGATCACCTCCTGGTCGGGCTCCACGCGAAGCTCGACCTTCAGCCACAGCTGCTTGATCTGCTGGGCAAGCCGGCCGAGGGCGGCGGCTCCGTCGAGTTCGCGCGCGCGGCGCGAGGCCGCAATCACGTCGGCGTAGACATCGGCGTAGCGGTCCAGGCGCGGCGCTACGCCGTTCTCCAGCACCGAGGCGAGCAGGTCGCCCGCCTCGCGCAGCAGCACGGCCTCCCCGTCAGGGCCCGCGTCGGGCGGGACGGGCGTGCCCCCCCCGTCCAGCGAGGCCGGCTGCAGGGCATCGACCGGGCCGTCGGCGGGGGTGTCGGCCCACGACCGGGCCAGGGCACGGAGCCGGACCGGCAGCTGCGGGTCGCTGCCGAAGCCAATCAGCAGGCGCTCCAGCCCCTCGCGCTTGCGCGCCGGCGACACGCCCCGGTGGGGGAACTCGAGCTGGCGCAGGGTCTCGCGCAGCGCGGGACCCAGGTCGGAGGGGGCGCGATCGCCGCGGCCCGCGAACAGCTGCAGCGCGCCCGACACCTCCTCCAGGTTGTTCTGCTCGAGGCCGCGCACCAGGGTGCGCAGCGCCCCGTCGTCCGGGTTGCGGGACGCCACGTCGCGCGCGAGCGCCAGCAGCCGGCCGCCGAGGCCGGCCTCCGCCGGGGTTCCGGCGATCTCGTGGAAGATGCGCTGGTAGTTCTGGGGCGTCGGCGGAATGCGCCGCGACGCGAGCACCTTGAGGGTCTCGCGGGCGAGTTCGGTGGGATTGGTGGTCTCAGCCATGGGCGCGATTCACGATCAACGATGCGTTATCGGAATTCCGCGGCATTAATTGAGGCCCCGGCGGGACCCACCGCACCTCCTACAATAGCCGCATGCCATGTCAATCCGGAACTGCCGCCGTCGCCCTTCTTGCCGCCTGGCTGATCGCCCATCCGGTGAACCTCGCTGCCGCGCAGGATCCGGACCGCATCCGGGAGGTCGCGCTGTCGTTCGCGCGCAGCCAGCTCACCGGGCGGACCGGCGAGGTCCAGGTGGATGCGGCCGAGGTGGATCCCCGGCTGCAGCTGCCTGCCTGCGGGAAGCTCGAGCCCTTCCTGCCGGCGGGCGCCCGCCTTTGGGGGCGAAGCAACGTTGGAGTGCGCTGCCTCGGTCCCGAGACGTGGTCGCTGCTGGTGCCGGTCACCGTGCGGGTGATGGGCGACGCCGTGTTCACTGCCCGGCCCCTGGCGCGCGGCCGGGCGGTCGAGGCGGCCGACCTGGAGGTGCGGCGCGTGGACCTCACCGCGCTTCCCGCCGGCGTGCTCACCGAGGCCTCTCAGGCACTCGAGCGCGTCCCCGGTGCGTCGGTCCAGGCGGGGCTGCCGCTGCGGGCCGAGATGCTGCGCGGCGCCACCGTCGTGGCCGCCGGGCAGGGTGTCAGGATCCTGTTCCTGGGGGACGGGTTCAAGGTAAGCTCCGAGGGTGTCGCGCTGGCCAATGCCGGCGTGGGCGACGCGGTCCAGGTGCGCGCCGCCTCCGGTCGCGTGTTGCGCGGGGTGGTGACCGCAGCGGGCGTCGTGGAAGTCCGGTAGCGATCCGGCAGCGGGCTGATTATCAAG
>CAZXJW010000039.1:0-16515 GCA_964641005.1 uncultured Rhodocyclaceae bacterium | reverse complement strand
GTGCGTGGCGATGGCCGCCGAGGGCCTGCCCGTGGTCCTGCTGGGCGACCGCGCGCTGTTCGAGTCGCGCGCCTTGCTCGCGGGATTGCGTCTCTCGCTTCCCGACTGGCGTCCCGGGGCCGCGTTGCCCGCCCTGCTGCACGCGCCGCTGCCGCGGCCGTGCGTGCCCGGCCGGCTCGACCCGGGCAACGGCCGCTGGGTGGTCGAGCTGCTCGACCGCGCGCTCGAGGGCTGCGTTTCGGGCGAGTTCCGCGCCATGGTGACCGCGCCGGTGCAGAAGTCGACCATCGCCGAAGCAGGGATCGCCTTCTCCGGGCACACCGAGTACCTGGCGCAACGGCTGGGCGTGCCCCGCGTGGTGATGCTGCTAGCGGGCGGCGGCCTGCGCGTGGCGCTCGCCACCACCCACCTGCCGCTGCGCGCGGTGCCCGACGCGATCCGCCCGGACATGCTGGAGCAGACGCTGCGGATCCTGGAGGCCGGACTGCGGGAGCGCTTCGGCATCGCGGCGCCCCGCATCCTCGTGGCGGGGCTCAATCCGCACGCCGGGGAGTCGGGCCACCTCGGGCGGGAGGAGATCGAGGTGATCGAGCCGGTGCTCGCGCGACTGCGTGCCGGCGGCATGCGGCTCGAGGGTCCGCTGCCCGCCGACACCCTGTTCCAGCCGCGCCACCTCGACGGCGCGGACGCGGTGCTCGCCATGTACCACGACCAGGGACTGCCCGTGCTCAAGCACGCGAGCTTCGGCGCCGGCGTGAACGTCACACTCGGGCTGCCCGTGATCCGCACCTCGCCCGATCACGGCACGGCGCTGGACCTCGCCGGCACGGGCCGTGCCGACGCCGGCAGCCTGCGGGCGGCGGTTCGCATGGCCCTGGACATGGCGGGACGGGCGCCGTGACCGCACACGTGGCGCGCAAGCGCTTCGGCCAGCACTTCCTGGCCGACGCGAGCTACGTGCGCCGGATCGTCGAGGCCGTGGCGCCCAGGGCCGGCGAACGCCTGGTGGAGATCGGCCCCGGGCTGGGAGCGCTGACCGCGCCGCTGCTCGAGCGGGTCGACCGGATGCACGTGGTGGAGATCGACCGCGACATCGTGGCGCGGTTGCGCGGGCAGTGGCCGCCGGAGCGTCTCGCGGTCCACGAGGGCGATGCGCTCGAGTTCGACTTCGCCGCCCTGGGCGACGGGCTGCGTCTGGTGGGCAACCTGCCCTACAACATCTCCACGCCGCTGCTGTTTCGCATCGCCGCGCTGGGCGAGCGCCTGCGCGACGCGCACTTCATGCTGCAGAAGGAAGTGGTGGACCGCATGGTGGCCCGCCCGGGAGGCGGCGACTACGGGCGGCTGTCGGTGATGCTGCAGTACCGCTTCGCCATGCAGAAGCTCTTCGAGGTGCCCCCCGGCGCGTTCCGGCCGCCGCCCAAGGTGGACTCGGCGGTGGTGCGCCTGCGACCGCTCGATCCGCTGCCGCACGTGGCGCAGGACCCGGAACTGTTCGCTCGCCTGGTGACCAGGGGCTTCACCCAGCGCCGCAAGACGCTTCGCAACGCACTGGCGGGCGTGCTGGAAGCCGCGGAACTGGAGTCGCTGGGCATCGACCCGGGCGCGCGGCCCGAGACGCTGTCCGTGGCCGCGTGGGTCTCGGCGGCGAACCGCGTCAGTCGGCGCGGCTCTTCTTCTGGATGAACTCGATCTTGTAGCCGTCCGGGTCCTCGACGAAGGCGATCACGGTGGTGCCGTGCTTCATCGGCCCGGCCTCGCGCGTCACGCGGCCGCCCCGCTTCTTCACCTCGTCGCAGGCCGCGTAGGCGTCGTCGACCTCGAGGGCCACGTGACCGTAGCCGGTGCCGAGTTCGTACTTCGGCGTGTCCCAGTTGTGGGTCAGTTCCAGCACCGCCTCCTTGTCCTCGTCGCCGTAGCCGACGAAGGCAAGCGTGAAGCGCCCGTCCGGGTAGTCCTTGCGACGCAGCACGTGCATGCCGAGGACCTTGGTGTAGAAGTCGATCGACCGGTCGAGGTCGCCGACGCGCAGCATGGTGTGAAGGATGCGCATGGTGATGGGGTCGTTTGCGGATGTCAGATCTCGACCATCTCGAAGTCTTCCTTGCGAGCACCGCACTCCGGGCATACCCAGTTCATGGGCACGTCCTCCCAGCGGGTGCCGGCGGGGATTCCTTCCTCGGGCAGGCCCGCGGCTTCGTCGTAGATGAAGCCGCAGATGAGGCACATGTAGGTCTTGTTGGGCGCTTCGGTCGAGGACATGGTTCTGGAGCGATGGGCTAGAATCGGATGAATTCAGGGCGCGTTACGGCGGGTGGTGCAGCGATTCGCGACACGCGATCGCGCCGCGCATCGACGAGCATGCCCCCGAAGACGCTGCCCATTCTAATGGCAAACCGCCGCCGCGCCACGCTCCCGCGCACTGCCTCGCGAACCCGCGGCGCAGGGTGCGCCCCATGACGCCGATCTCCGGGCTCTACGCCCTCACCCCCGAGGAGCCCGATGCCGGGCGCCTCGTTGCCCGCGTGGCCGAAGTGCTCGAGGGCGGCTGCCGGCTGGTCCAGTATCGGCAGAAGCACGCGGATGCGCCGGCGCGGCGCCGGCAGGCGGCGGCGCTGGCGGCCCTGTGCGCGCGCTCCGGCGCCATGTTCATCGTCAACGACGACGCACGGCTCGCGGCCGAGGTGGGGGCCATGGGCGTTCACCTGGGTCGCGACGATGGCAGCGTGGCGGCGGCGCGTGCGCTGCTGCCCGCGGGGACGGTGGGCGTGTCCTGCTACGACAGCCTGGCGCGCGCCGAGCAGCTTCGCGCCGAGGGCGCCGACTACGTGGCCTTCGGCAGTTTCTTTCCATCCTCGGTGAAGCCGGGTGCGGTGCGGCCGCCTCTGTCGCTGCTCGAGCAGGCGCGCGCGCGCCTCGACTGCCCGGTGGTGGCCATCGGCGGCATCACGCTCGCGCGCGTGCCCGAGCTGTTGGCCGCGGGCGCCGACGCCGTGGCCGTCATCACCGATCTCTTCGAGTCGCCCGAGCCCGCGGCGCGCGCCGGCGAGTACGGCCGCGCCTTCCAGGCCGCCCGGCGCGGCCAGTCCACGCTGGTGCCCTGACCATGACATCGCGCAACGACACCCTCTTCGAGCAATCGCAACGCGTCATCCCCGGCGGGGTGAACTCGCCCGTGCGGGCCTTCCGCTCGGTGGGCGGGACGCCGCGCTTCTTCCGGCGCGGCCAGGGCGCATGGCTGTGGGACGAGGACGGAAAGGCCTACATCGACTACGTGGGCTCCTGGGGCCCGATGATCCTCGGCCACTCGCACCCGGAGGTGGTGCGGGCGGTGCAGGAGGCGGCTTCCGAGGGGTTGTCGTTCGGCGCGCCGACCGCGCGGGAACTCGAGATGGCCGAGCTGCTCGTGAAGCTCCTGCCGTCGCTCGAGATGGTGCGGCTGGTGAGTTCGGGCACGGAGGCCACCATGACCGCGATCCGGGTGGCTCGCGGCTTCACCGGCCGCAACGTGATCGTGAAGTTCGAGGGTTGCTACCACGGCCACGCCGATGCGTTGCTCGTGAAGGCGGGCTCGGGCCTGCTCACCTTCGGGCAGCCCAGCTCGGCCGGCGTGCCCGCCGAGACCACGCAGCACACCCTGGTGCTCGACTACAACGACGTGGAGGGGCTGGAGAAGAGCTTCGCGGCGCGCGGCGACGAGATCGCCGCGGTCATCCTCGAGCCGGTGGTGGGCAACATGAACTTCGTGCGCCCCAGCGAGGCCTTCATCACGGCGCTGCGGGCGCTCACCGCGAAGCATGGCGCCGTGCTGATCTTCGACGAGGTGATGACCGGCTTTCGCGTGGGGCCGCAGGGCGCTCAGGGGCTGTTCGGGATCCGGCCCGACCTCACCACGCTGGGGAAGGTGGTCGGCGGGGGCATGCCGCTGGGCGCCTTCGGCGGACGCCGCGACATCATGGAGAAACTCGCACCCCTGGGGCCGGTGTACCAGGCGGGCACGCTGTCGGGCAATCCAGTCGCCGTGGCCGCTGGACTCGCCACCCTGAAGCTGGTCTCACAGCCGGGCTTCTTCGACCGCCTCGGCGCGAGCACGCGACAGCTCGTGGACGGGCTCGTGGCCGAGGCGCGCCGGCACGGCGTGCCCTTCTCGGCCGATGCCGTGGGCGGGATGTTCGGGGTGTTCTTCCGCGATCGCGCGCCCTCGTCCTACGCGGAAGTGATGCAGAGCGATCGCGACGCCTTCAACCGCTTCTTCCACCACATGCTCGACCTGGGCGTGTACCTGGCGCCCTCGGCCTTCGAGGCGGGATTCGTGTCGGCGGCCCACGGCGCGGAGGAGATCCGCAGGACCGTGGAGGCGGCTGGCGCCGCGTTCCAGCGGATGCGGTCGTGAGCGCGCCGGGCGCCGATCCCGGCGCCCCGACCGCTGATGCGTCAGCGCACGCCGGCGAGGAACTCGGCCAGGGCGGCCATCTCGGCGTCGGTGAGCTTGGAGGCCACGGTGCGCATCATCGAGGCGTTGTCGTTGGCGCGCTCGCCGGCGCGGAAGGCCTTGAGCTGGGCGATGGTGTAGTCGGGATGCTGGCCGGCGAGCCGCGGGTACTGGGCCGGAATGCCGGCGCCATTGGGCGAGTGGCAGCCTGCGCAGGCGGGAAGGCCGCGCGCGGCGTCGCCGCCGCGGTAAAGGGCGCGCCCCTTCTCCACCAGGGCGCGGTCGCGGGCGGCGGCCGGACGCAGCTTCTGGCTTCCGTACCAGGCCCCGATGTGCGCCATGTCCTCGGGCGAGAGGGCGGCAGCCATGCCGGCCATGATGGCGTTGGCGCGGGCACCGCTCTTGAAGTTGGCGAGCTGCTTGGCGATGTAGGCGGGGTGCTGCTGCGCGAGGCTGGGATTGAGCGATATCGCGCTGTTGCCGTCCGGTCCGTGGCAGGCGGCGCAGGCCGCGGACAGGGTCTGTCCCTTGGCGGGGTCCGGCTTGGAGGATTCGGCGTGGACTTGGACGGCCGCGAGCAGGGCAAGGGCCACTGCGGCCGGCATCAGACGAGGCATCTGGGACTCCTGGTGAGGTGGCGTGCGCATCGCTCCAGGGACCTGCCGTCCGCCACCCCGGCGGCGCCCGGTCGATGCATAAAGACAAACAGAATCAGCGAGAAGCCGGATTCTAGCGGATTCGTCCCGGCGACGCTGCAGCGCCGCACGAGCGTCGAGGGCAGGGGTCCCGGGCGATGAGCGCCAATCCTTTCCACCAGGCCCACTACGTGGCCAGCGCCCACGGTCTCCAGGAACTGCCGCCCGACGAGGGCGTGGAGACCGCCTTCGCGGGGCGCTCCAACGCCGGCAAGTCCACGGCCATCAACGTGCTCACTGACCAGCGGCGTCTCGCGTTCTCCAGCAAGACGCCTGGCCGGACGCAGCTGATCAACTTCTTCGAGGTGGAGCCCGGCCGCCGGCTGGTGGACCTGCCCGGCTACGGCTACGCCGCCGTTCCGGAGCGCGAGCGGCGCCGCTGGGGCGAGGTGGTGGCGGCCTATCTCGCCGGTCGCCGGTCCCTGGTGGGCCTGGTGGCGATCATGGACGTGCGGCATCCGCTCACGCCCCTGGACGAGCAGCTGCTCGACTGGTTCTTGCCCGCCGGGAAGCCGGTGCATATCCTGCTCACCAAGGCCGACAAGCTGAGCCGCAACGAGGCCGCCAGGCAGCTCGCGGCGGTGCGCAAGGCACTCGACCTGCGGCCGGGCGAGCATTCCGTGCAGCTGTTCTCGAGCCTCGACCGGCAGGGCGTCGAGGCGGCGCGCGAGACCCTCGCCGGGTGGCTCGGGCTGGAGCCGAAAGAAAAACCCCCGGCCAAAGGGGAGTTGGGCCGGGGGTGAAAGCCTTGTGCAAGGCACCCGCTCAGGGAGGAGAAGCGGGAGACGTTGCCGTCCGCAGTTTCAGAGCCTCCAGGTTGGACAAGAGTTCCGTCCAGCCGGCGTTTTTTCGCGGTTTTGTTCAACCTGAGGGGGCGGCGCCAGCATCGATGGTGGCCGCCCGCCGCCCGGAAACCTTCACCACGCCATGAACCCTCTCGGCCGATTTCCCCAGCGGCGCATGCGCCGCAACCGCCGTGACGCCTTCTCGCGCCGGCTCGTTCGTGTGCATACGCATACTGCCAACGCCCAGATCTACCCGGTGTTCGTCATCGACGGCCAGAATCGCGCGGAACCGGTGGCTTCAATGCCCGGCGTGGAGCGCATGACCATCGACCGCCTGCTTGGCGTGGCCGAGCGCTGCGTCGCCCTGGGTGTTCCGGCGCTGGCGCTGTTCCCCGTGGTGGACACGGCGCTGAAGACCGAACGGGCGGAGGAAGCCTTCAACGAGCGCGGTCTCGTCCCCCGGACGGTGGCGGCCCTGAAGCAGCGTTTTCCGGAACTGGGCGTCATCACGGACATCGCCCTCGACCCCTATACCAGCCATGGCCAGGACGGCCTGATCGACGCCGCCGGCTACGTGCTCAACGACGAGACCATCGCGGTGCTGGTGCGGCAGGCGGCCTGCCACGCCGCAGCCGGCGTGGACGTGGTCGCGCCCTCGGACATGATGGACGGACGCATCGGCGCCATCCGCACCCACCTCGACCAGGCCGGCCACCAGCGGGTGCGCATCATGGCCTATTCGGCCAAGTACGCCTCGAGCTTCTACGGGCCGTTCCGCGACGCCGTGGGCTCCGCGGGCAACCTCGGCAAGGGGTCCAAGCACACCTACCAGATGGACCCCGGCAACACCGACGAGGCGCTCTGGGAAGTGGGGCTCGACCTCGAGGAGGGTGCCGACATGGTGATGGTGAAGCCGGGCATGCCCTACCTGGACGTGGTGCGCCGGGTGAAGGAGACCTTCGGGTGCCCCACCTTCGCCTACCAGGTGAGCGGTGAGTACGCCATGCTCAAGGCCGCAGGCGCCAACGGCTGGATCGACGAGCGCGCCTGCGCCCTGGAGGCCCTGCTGGGATTCAAGCGCGCGGGCGCCGATGGCGTGCTCACCTACTTCGCGCTCGAGGCGGCCGCCTGGATGAAGGAGGGTGGCCTGGCGGCCTGGTGAGGCGGGCGGCAGGCCGGACCGCGCCGGATCGCCCGGCGACTTCTCAGCGCTTGCCGTCCACCATCTTCACCCGGCGGTCGCGCTCGAGCCGGATGATGTAGCGCTGCAGCATCGCCTCCGCGCCGGGCGGCAGCTTCACGAACATGCAGCCGGCGCGCCGGCTCACGGTGCCGTTGCGCAGCGGGATATCGATGTTGTTGCGGACCTGCAGGTCGGCGGTGAGCTGACCGGCGTCGCCCAGGTCGATGCGGCAGCCTGGGAATTCGCGGCCCGGTTCCATGGCGAGTGATTCGGGATAGCCCGTCAGGCACACCCCGCCGAGGCTGATGTCCACCAGATGGGTGTCCACGTGGCCCTCGGGCAACGCCAGCCTGCAGCGCACCGGCTTGATCACGGGCGTGTCCACCCGGTAATAGTCGCGGCGCTGGAACTTCAGCAGCGAGGCCGGCAGGGGGATCCTGAAGGCCGGGTCGCCCTCGTAGGTGGTGGTGGTCACCGCGTCGGAATCGAACTGCACCTTGATGCGGTCCTGGGTGGTCACGAAGGACACCTTGCGCCCGCCGGTGAGCCGGCGGTTCGACGCGCTGTCCTTGCTGGCGTCGAACAGCACCTCGCCGGCATTTCGGTCCACCGCGAGGATGGCCGTGATCATGAAGTCGCGGCCGTCGTTGAAGTAGGCGGTGACCATCTCCCCCGCCTGCATCACCGCGCGCAGGATGAATGCCACCTCCACCGGGGAGCGGACCGTGAAGCGGTCGTCGTCGGTGTCGGTGGGTGTCATGGGGGCGGCTTGATCGGCATGTGGACAGGGGCGTTCGCCCGGAATCGGTGACGGCCAGTGGCGGCGAAACTTTAGCCGGCCGTCCCGGCAGCCGGGGCGGCGTCGAGGCGGTCGAGCCGGCTGCGCTCGATGGGGCGGCCCTCTGCGGTGGCACGCACCGGGCGGCGCAGGTCGCGCGCCTCGAACACGTAAAGCACCACGGGCGTCTCGTCGGATTCGAGCTCGAACACCGGCACGGATCGAGGCTCGTCGCCGGACCAGAAGCGCGCCTCCCGGGTGCGGTAGTCGAGGCCGCCGTTCAGCAGGAACAGCTCCACGTCCTTGGCGTTGTCGGTATAGAGGTGGATTTCCACCTGGGCATAGCGTCCGGCGGTGCCGGCGAGCACCGAGCCCGTGAGGTGGGGATCGAAGCGTGCCAGCCGCTGCATCAGCGCGCCCGCCGCCTCGCGCAGCCGGGCAAGCCGCTCGGGCTGCTCGTCGGCCTGGTACAGCGCCTGGTGCAGCCGCAGGGCCGCCTCCACTTCCGCGTTGTCCGGCAGGTTGCGCGTCTCGGAGGCGCCGATCTGGCGCGCGGCCTTGCGCTTGGCGGCACCGAAGTCGTCCATGCCGTCCTCGGCCATCAGGCGGGCCGCGAGCTGGGCGATGCGCGCGCGCATCTGCCGGCTGGCAGCGGGGTTGTCTCGAGCCATGGCAGTCGCTAGTAGACCTGGTTGTCGAGTTCGTCGGGCGATCCCGGCTTGCCGGTGCCGTCGTCCTCCGGCGGCAGGTACTCCTGGAAGAAAAAGTCCGTGACCCGGTTCGGCGACCTGCCGTCGCGCAGGCCCGAATCGGGGTTGACCGTCGCGGCCACCACGCCCTCGGGCACGCTCCAGGGTTCCTCGGCCATCTCCCGCAGCGCCACGTCCATGAACGAGATCCAGATGGGCAGGGCCGCCTGGGCGCCGGTCTCGCCGCCGCCCAGCGAACGCGGGGCGTCGAATCCCACCCAGACCACGGCGGTGAGGTGCGGCGTGTAGCCCGCGAACCAGGCATCCATCTGCTCGTTGGTGGTGCCGGTCTTGCCGGCCAGGTCGCTTCGCCCGAGCGCGCGGGCCTTGGCGGCCGTCCCGGCGCGGATCACGTCCTGCATGATGCTGGTCATGACGAAGGCGTTGCGGGCATCGATGGCCCGCGGCGCGCCGTCGGCCACGGTGACGGGCTTCGTCCGGGACAGCACCGTGCCGCGGGCATCCTCGATGCGGTCGATGAAGTAGGGCTGCACGAGGAAGCCGCCGTTGGCGAACACCGAGTAGGCGCCCGCCATCTGCAGCACCGTGACCGAGCCCGCGCCCAGCGCCATGGTCAGGTAGGGCGGGATCATCTTCGGGTCGAAGCCGAAGCGCGACACGTAGTCCTGGGCGTACTGGGGCCCGATGGACTGGAGGATGCGGATCGAGACCAGGTTCTTGGACTTGGTGAGCGCCGTGCGCATGCGCATGGGGCCCTCGAAGGTGCCGTCGAAGTTCTTGGGTTCCCAGGCCGCCGAGCCGGTCTCGGTGGCGTCGAAGGCGAGCGGCGCGTCGTTGATGATGGTGGCCGGCGTGAAGCCCTTCTCCAGCGCCGCGGAATAGACGAACGGCTTGAAGGTGGAGCCCGGCTGGCGCCAGGCCTGGGTCACGTGGTTGAACTTGTTGCGCTGGAAGTCGAAGCCGCCCACGAGGGCACGCACGGCGCCCGTCTGGGGGTCCACGGCAACGAACCCCGACTCCACCTGGGGCAGCTGCACCACCGCCCAGGCCCCGGCGGCGTCCTTCTGGACGCGCACCAGCGCACCGGGCTGGATGCGCCGGGCGGGGGGCGCCTTGTCGCCGAGCATGCGGGCGGCGAACTTGAGCCCCTCGCCGGAGATCTCCACGGGCCCGATCCCCTTGACGTGGGCCTTCACGAGCCGCGCATCGGCCGAGAGCACCACGGCGGGCAGGATGTCGTCGCTCTCGGTCTCCTCGGCGAGCAGGTCGTCCACCGTCTCCTCGGAACCCGGCGCCGGAAGCCTGAACACGTTCTCGGCGCCGCGGTAGCCGTGGCGCCGGTCGTAGTCGAGCACGCCCTTGCGCAGCGCCGCGTAGGCCGCGTCCTGCTCGCGCCTGCGGATGGTGGTGTAGACGCGCAAGCCCTTGGCGTACGCATCCTCTCGATAACGCTCGTACACGGACTGCCTGACCATTTCCGTCAGGAAGTCCGCACGGGTGGCAAAGGTCTGGATCTGCGTCTGGATGACCAGCTTTTCCTTCGCGGCGGCCTCCTGCTGGGCCGCGGTGATCATCCCGAGTTCGCGCATGCGGCGCAGGACGTACTGCTGGCGCAGCTTGCTGCGGTTGAAGTTCACCACCGGGTTGTAGCGCGAGGGCGCCTTGGGCAGTCCGGCCAGCAGCGCCATCTCCGCCAGGCTCAAGCGATCCAGCGGCTTGCCGAAGTAGGTCTGGGCGGCCGCTGCGAAGCCATAGGCGCGCTGCCCGAGGTAGATCTGGTTCAGGTAGAGCTGAAGAATCTCATCTTTTGTGAGGTTATGTTCGATCTTGAAGGCCAGCAGGGCCTCGTTGAACTTGCGCGTGAACGTCTTCTCGCTGGTGAGGAAGAAGTTGCGCGCCACCTGCATGGTGATGGTGCTGGCCCCCTGGCGCGCCCCGCCCTGCATGAAATTGGACAGCACCGCGCGCGCGACGCCCATGTAGTCGATGCCGCCGTGCTCGTAGAAGCGCTCGTCCTCGGCCGCCAGGATGGCGTCGCGCATGGGCTTGGGCACGTTGGCGATCTTCACCAGCGCCCGGCGCTCCTCTCCGAACTCCCCGATCAGGTCGCCTTCCGCGCTGTAGACCCGCAGCGGGATCTTGGGCTGATAGTCGGTCAGGACCTCGAGGGAGGGCAGCTTGGGGTAGGCCACGGCCACGGCGTAGCCGAACAGCAACACCGCCGCGAGCACCGCGGCGGCAACCAGGAACAGGGGGTAGAGCCACCAGCGGGCGAACATGGGCAAGGGATTTGCTTTGGGCAACCCGTGGGGTGGCGGCTGCCCGAATCTTGGTCGCCATTATAGAGGTCCCAAGGGCCCGAACGCGAAAAGCGTCCCACTTTCCCAAGCTTGATTAACCTTTGCCGCTGGTATCTAATGTAATTTATACATTGATGGCGTAACTCGCCCATGCTCAAGGGAAAAGTCGATCTAAGCCAGGTTTCCGAGGTTCTCGCGAACCTCATGAAACCGAAGGCACCGCCCCTCGTCGGGGTGGATATCAGCTCGTCCTCGGTCAAGATGGTCGAGGTGGCGCCTGCTGGTAAGGGACGCTATCGCCTCGAGCGCTACACCATCGAACCGCTCCCCAAGGACGCGGTGGTGGACGGCAACATCATGAACCTCGAGGAGGTGGGCGAGGCGGTCAAGCGCGGCTGGAAGAAGATGGGCACCCGGGTGAAGAACCTGGCCATGGCCCTGCCCTCCGCCGCCGTGATCACCAAGAAGATCGTGGTTCCCGCCGGGCTGCGCGAGGAGGACCTCGAGGTCCAGGTGGAATCCGAGGCCAACCAGTACATCCCCTTCGCCCTCGAGGAGGTCAACCTCGACTTCCAGATCGTGGGCCCGGCCCCCAACAATCCCGAGGAGGTGGAGGTCCTGATCGCCGCCTCCCGCAAGGAGAAGGTGGAGGACCGCGTGGCGGTGGCCGAGGCCTGCGGCCTGAAGGCCGTGGTCATGGACATCGATTCCTTCGCCTCCCAGACCGCCTTCGAGCTGATCGAGTCGCAACTGCCCGACGGCGGCCTCGACCAGACCATCGCCCTGGTGGACGTGGGCGCGTCGATGATGAACATCAACGTCCTGCGCAACAACCAGTCGGTCTACATGCGCGAGCAGCCCTTCGGCGGCAACCAGCTCACGCAGGAGATCCAGCGCGTCTTCAGCCTCTCGGCCGAGGAGGCCGAGGCGGCCAAGAAGAATGGCGGGCTGCCGGAGAACTACGACGGCGACGTGCTCAACCCCTTCATGGACACGCTCGCCCTCGAGGTTACCCGGGCGCTGCAGTTCTTCTTCACCTCCACCCAGTACAACCAGGTCCACCACATCGTGCTCGCGGGCGGCTGTTCCACCATCCCCGGCCTCGACGCCGTGGTGGCCAAGCGCACCGGCGTGAACACCCTGGTGGCCAACCCGTTCGCGGGCATGGAGAAGGCGGCCAAGATCAAGGACCGCCAGCTCACCCAGGACGCCCCGGCCCTGATGGTGGCCTGCGGCCTGGCGATGCGGAGGTTCGACGCATGATCCCCATCAACCTCCTGCCGCACCGCGCCCAGCGCCGTGCGGCCCAGAAGCGCCAGTTCTTCGTCCTCGCCGGCATGACCTTCGGCCTCGGCGTGGCCATCGTGGTGCTGGTGCACACCTGGTTCGCCGGACAGATCGAATACCAGAACGGCCGCAACCAGTACCTCGACGGCGAGATCGCCGTGCTCGACCGGCAGATCGACGAGATCAAGAAGCTCAAGGAGCAGACCCAGGCGCTGCTCGAGCGCAAGAAGGTGGTCGAGAGCCTCCAGTCCAACCGCTCGGAGACGGTGCGCCTGCTCGACCAGCTGGTGCGCCAGCTGCCCGAGGGGGTGTACCTGAAGCAGGTCAAGCAGACCGGCCCCCGGGTCAACGTGATCGGCTACGCCACCTCCAACGCCCGGGTTTCCACGCTGATGCGCAACTTCGAAGCCTCGCCCTTCCTCGAGGCGCCCGCCCTGGTGGAGATCAAGGCGGTCACCGTGGACAAGCAGAACCTCAACGAATTCAACCTGTTCGTGACCCTCACCCGCGAGAAGGCGGAAGAGGGCCAGGGCAAGCCGGCCAAGCCGCAGGGTTGAGGAGGACGACGCCATGACCCTCGACGATCTGCGTCGCCTCGACCCGCGCGACATCGGAAGCTGGCCGGTGCTGCCCAAGCTGGGCGTGCTGCTGCTGATGCTGCTCGCGCTGGTGTTCGCCGGCTACTGGTTCGACTGGTCGTCCCAGCTCGACGAGCTGGCCGCCGCGCGCCAGAAGGAAACCGAGCTGCGCGACACCTTCCTCAAGAAGAAGGCCCAGGCCGTGAACCTCGAGGCCTACCGCAAGCAGCTCGAGGACATCGAGCAGGCCTTCGGCGCGATGCTCAAGCAGTTGCCCAACAAGTCCGAGATGGAGGCGCTGCTCACCGACATCAACCAGGCCGGCCTCGGCCGCGGCCTGCAGTTCGAGCTGTTCCGCCCGGCCCAGACCGAGAACATGTCCGAGTTCTACGCGGAGCTGCCCATCACCATCAAGGTGACCGGCGCGTACCACGACATCGGGGCGTTCGCGAGCGACGTGTCGCAACTCTCGCGCATCGTCACCCTGAACGACATCCAGCTCCAGGCGGACAAGGAAGGCGGGCTGCTGCTCGACGCCACCGCCAAGACCTACCGCTACCTCGACGACACCGAGCTGCAGGCCCAGAAGAAGACCGGCAAGGGGGCGAAGAAATGAGCATGCTTCGCATCGCCGCGCCGCTCGCGGCGCTGGCCCTGCTCGCGGGCTGCGGCGGCGAGCAGTACCAGGACCTGCGCCAGTTCGTGAAGGAATCCGGCGCCAACCTGCGCGGCCGCGTGGATCCGCTGCCCGAGGTCAGGCCCTACGAACCCTTCACCTACGACGCCTTCGACCTGTCGGATCCGTTCCGCCCGCGCAAGATCGAGGCGGCGGGCCAGGCGCAGGACATCCCGGATGCCGCCAAGCGCGAGCGCCGCGAGGCCCTCGAGGGCTACCCGCTCGAGAGCCTCAAGATGGTCGGGACCCTGCAGGACAAGACGAAGAAGATGTTCGCCCTGATCCGCACCCCCGACAACAACATCTACCAGGTCAAGGCGGGCAACTACCTCGGCCAGAACTTCGGCGTCATCTCCATGATCACCGAGACGTCGATCACGCTGAAAGAGCTCATCCAGGACACCGCCGGCGTCTGGTCCGAGCGGACGAGCAGCCTCCAGCTGCTCGACGAAGAGGAGTCGAAGAAATGACCACCATCCTGAAGGCGGCCCTGCGCGGCGCGGCCGCCACCATCGCGCTCGCGGCCGGCCTGCTGTCCGGCGGTCATGCCCTGGCGGCGAAGGGCGCCGACGAACCCGGGATGAACGCGATCTCGTCCATCGACGTGAACTCCGCGTCCGGAGGACGGGTGATCGTGAAGATCACCACCCGCGAGCCCATGTCCAACCCGCCGGTGGGATTCACCATCAGCAACCCGCCGCGCGTGGCCTTCGACTTCTCCGGCACCGCCAACGCCATGGGCAAGTCGAGCCAGGAGGTGGGCAACACGGAACTGCGCTCCATCCGCCTCGGCCAGTCCGGCGGCCGCACGCGCGTGGTGCTCAACCTCACCCGCCCGCTCAAGTACGACACGGCGCTCGACGGCAAGACCTTCACCGTCACCCTGCTCGGCGGCAGCGACGTGGCCGCCGGCCAGCAGATCTCCGAGTCGGCCAACTTCGCCCAGGGCAAGGCCAACACCCAGCATTCGCTGCTGAACATCGACTTCCGCCGCGGCAAGGGCGGCGAGGGCCAGGTCATCATCGACATGTCCGACAACACCACCGGCATCGACCTGCGCCGCCAGGGCCGTTCGGTGATCGTGGACTTCATCCAGACCGAGATCCCCTCGGCCCTGCAGCGCCGCCTCGACGTGGTGGACTTCGCGACCCCGGTGGACACCGTCGAGGCCACCAAGCAGGGCGGCAACGCGCGCCTCGTGATCTCGCCGCGCGGCAACTGGGAGCACTCCGCCTACCAGACCGACAACCGGCTGATCGTCGAGGTCAAGCCCGTGGTCGAGGACCCGAACAAGATCGGCGCCGCCTCCGGCCGCGGCTACACCGGCGACCGGCTGTCGCTCAACTTCCAGAACATCGAGGTGCGCGCGGTCCTGCAGGTGATCGCCGACTTCACCGGGCTCAACATCATCACCAGCGACACCGTCTCGGGCAACCTCACGCTGCGGCTCAAGGACGTGCCCTGGGACCAGGCCCTCGACATCATCCTGCAGTCCAAGGGGCTGGACCTGCGCAAGAACGGCAACGTGGTCTGGATCGCCCCGCGCGACGAGCTGGCCACCAAGGAGAAGCTGCAGCTCGAAGCGCAGCAGCAGATCCAGGAGCTCGAGCCCACCCGCACCGAGAGCTTCCAGCTCAACTACCAGAAGGCCGACGCGCTGCAGAAGCTGCTCGCCGATCCTGCCCAGCGCGTGCTCTCCAAGCGCGGCAGCGCGGTGGTGGACGCCCGCACCAACACCCTGTTCGTGCAGGACACGCCCACCAAGCTCGAGGAGATCGCCGCGCTCATCAAGAAGGTGGACGTGGCGGTCAAGCAGGTGCTGATCGAGGCGCGCATCGTGGAAGCCTCCGACACCTTCGGCCGCTCCATCGGCGCGCGCCTGGGCACCCTCACCAAGGGCGAGGGCTTCCAGCCCTTCGGCGGCGACCGCGCCCGGATGTTCATCGGCGGCAACGTCCGTTCGGTGGGCGTGCAGACCGGACAGGCGCAGGACTACGCCACCAGCTTCTTCCCCGACTCGCTGTCCGTGAACCTGGCCGCCCCGGCCCTGGGCACGGGCGCCAACCCGGGCCAGTTCACCTTCACGCTGTTCAACAACGAACTGACCCGCTTCCTGAACATGGAGATTTCCGCGCTGCAGCTCGACGCCCGCGGCAAGATCATCTCCAGCCCGCGCGTGATCACGGCCGACAACGTGGAGGCCAACATCGAGCAGGGCACCGAGATTCCATACCAGACGGCCACCGCGTCCGGCGCCACCTCCATCAGCTTCCGCAAGGCGACCCTGCGCCTGAAGGTCAAGCCGCAGATCACGCCCGACGACAACGTGATCATGCGGCTGGACGTGAACAAGGACTCGGTGGGCCAGCAGACCCAGGCCGGCCCGTCCATCGACACCAAGCAGGTCACCACCGAGGTGCTGGTGGAGAACGGCGGCACGGTGGGCATCGGCGGCATCTACACCCAGGACGAGTCCACGCAGCAGAACAAGGTCCCGCTGCTGGGCGACATCCCGGTGATCGGGTTCTTCTTCCGCAACGAGCGGCGCTTCAACGACCGCCGCGAGCTGCTCGTGTTCGTGACCCCGCGCATCCTCAAGGACAACCTGACGCTGCGCTGAAGTCCCGGCCGCCCTCGCGGCCCCGCGCATTCCCCGACGCCCCGGCGGCCGCAAGGCCCCGGGGCGTCGGCTTTGCGCGGCACGGGCGGTGGCCTGCCCGTGCTCTAGAATCGCGCCATGGACGCAGAAGACGGCGCGGTGGCGCGCAGCTTTCCCGGCAGCATCTTCCTGGTGGGGATGATGGGTGCCGGCAAGACCTCGGTGGGGCGGCTGCTCGCCCAGCACCTGAACAAGCGCTTCGTGGATGCCGACCAGGTGATCGAGGCGCGCACCGGCGTGCGCATCCCCGTGATCTTCGAGATCGAGGGCGAGGAGGGTTTCCGCGCCCGCGAGGCGGGGATCGTGGACGAGCTCACCCGCGAGGACGACATCGTGCTCGCCACCGGCGGCGGCGCCGTGCTGCGCCCGGAGAACCGCGCCGCGCTGCACGAGCGCGGCACCGTGGTGTACCTGCGCGCCGGCGTGGACGCG
>CAZXJW010000038.1:10693-16564 GCA_964641005.1 uncultured Rhodocyclaceae bacterium | reverse complement strand
CTCTACCACGACTCCGCCTACGGCAAGGAGCCGCACGCGGTCCTCGACGCCGAGTCCAAGAAGCTGGGCTTCGAGCTGCGCCTGATCCCCGTGCCCCACCCGGGCAACGAGCAGCAGAGCCAGTGGCTGCAGATCCGCCAGTACAAGCCCGACTGGGTCATCCTGTGGGGCTGGGGCGTGATGACCGCCACGGCGCTGCAGACCGCCCAGAAGACCGGCTTCCCGCGCGAGAAGATGGTGGGCAACTGGTGGTCCGGCGCCGAGGTGGACACGGTGGCCGCCGGCCCCGCCGCCACGGGCTACTACGCCGCCAGCATGAACCTCGGCGGCAAGGGCTACCCCGTGATCAAGGAAGTGGAAGACATCGTCTACAAGAAGGCCAACAAGGGCCAGGACGCCAAGCTGGTGGGCACGGTGCTGTGGAACCGCGGCCTGGCCATGGCCATGTACCACGTGGAGGCCATCCGCAAGGCCCAGGAGAAGTACGGCAAGAAGCCCATCAACGGCGAGCAGATGCGCTGGGGCATCGAGAACCTGGACGTGAACGCCGGCCGGCTCAAGGCACTGGGCTTCAACACCATGGTGCCGCCGGTGAAGGTGAGCTGCGAGGACCACGGCGGCAGCGGCCTGGTGCGCTTCCAGCAGTGGACAGGCACCGAATGGAAGATCGCCTCCGACTGGATGAAGGGCGACTCGGCCATGGTGCGCAAGATGATCGAGGACTCGGCCGCGAAGTTCGCCGCCGAGAAGGGCATCAAGCCGGGCTGCCTCGCCGGCTGATGGCATCCACCCCGCCCCGGGCAAGGTCATGACCGCCACCGCCACCGCCGAACGCGCCTCGCCCTCGGGCGAGGTGCTGCTCGCCGTCAACAACGTCGAGGTCATCTACGACCACGTCATCCTCGTGCTCAAGGGCGTGTCGCTGGCCCTGCCCAAGGGGAAGATCGTGGCGCTGCTCGGTGCCAACGGGGCGGGCAAGACCACCACCCTCAAGGCGGTGTCCAACCTGCTCGCTTCCGAGCGCGGCGAGGTCACCAAGGGCAGCATCGAGTTCTGCGGCGAGCGCATCGACCGGCTCAATCCCTCCGAGCTGGTCAAGCGCGGCGTGGTGCAGGTGATGGAGGGGCGGCACTGCTTCCAGCACCTCACGGTGGAGGAGAACCTGCTCACCGGTGCCTTCACCCGCTCGGCCTCGCGCGCCGAGATCAAGGCCGATCTCGAGCGCGTGTACACCTTCTTCCCGCGCCTGAAAGTGCGCCGCACCAGCCAGTCGGGCTACACCTCCGGCGGCGAGCAGCAGATGACGGCCATCGGCCGCGCGCTCATGGCGCGCCCCACCACCATCCTGCTCGACGAGCCCTCCATGGGGCTCGCGCCCCAGGTGGTGGAGGAGATCTTCGAGATCGTGCGCGACCTCAACACCCGCGAGGGCGTGAGCTTCCTGCTGGCCGAGCAGAACACCATGGTGGCGCTGCGCTACGCCGACTACGGCTACATCCTCGAGAACGGCCGCATCGTGATGGACGGCGACGCCGAGTCGCTGCGCAGCAACCAGGACGTGAAGGAGTTCTACCTCGGCCTGTCCAGCGGCGGGCGCAAGAGCTTCCGAGACGCCAAGCACTACCGCCGGCGCAAGCGCTGGCTGGCCTGACACCGTGTGCCGGAGCGCCGCACGCGTTCCGGTCCCGGGCCGCCGCGGGCGGCCCTTTTTCATCCGCCCTTCGCAGCGAGGCTTCCCATGAGCAAGAAATACCTCGACGACCTCGAGACCCGTTCACCGGAAGTGCGCGAGCGGGCCCTGTTCAAGGCCCTGCCCGACCAGGTGGCCAACGCGAAGAAGAACGCCCCCTACTTCGCGCGCCTGCTGGCCGACGTGGCGCCCCACACCATCGACAGCCGCGCTGCCTTGGCGAAGCTGCCGGTGACGCGAAAGTCCGACCTGATCGCGCTGCAGAAGGCCGAGCCGCCCTTCGGCGGCATGCTGGCGGTGAAGGTGTCCCGGCTCGGCCGCGTGTTCGCTTCGCCGGGCCCGATCTACGACCCGCAGGGCGACGTGAAGGACTACTGGGGCTTCTCGCGGGCGCTCTATGCCGCGGGCTTCCGCGAGGGCGAGCTGGTGCACAACACCTTCTCGTACCACTTCACCCCGGCGGGCTTCATGGTGGACCTGGGCGCCCAGGCCATCGGCTGCCCGGTGTTCCCCGCCGGCGTCGGCCAGAGCGAACTGCAGGTGCAGACCATCGCCGATCTCAAGCCCGTGGGTTACGCGGGCACGCCGTCGTTCCTGAAGATCCTGCTGGAGAAGGCCGACGAGATGAAGCTCGACATCTCCAGCATGCGCAAGGCACTGGTGAGCGGCGAGGCCTTCCTGCCGCCGGTGCGCGCGCTGCTGGCCGAGCGCGGCATCGCGGGCTACCAGTGCTACGGCACCGCCGACCTGGGCCTGATCGCCTACGAGACCGAGGCGCGCGAAGGGATGGTGGCCGACGAGGGCGTCATCCTGGAGATCGTGCGTCCGGGCTCCAGCGATCCCGTGGCGGAGGGCGAGGTGGGCGAGGTGGTGGTCACCACCTTCACCCCCGACTACCCGCTGATCCGCTTCGGCACCGGCGACCTCTCCGCCGTGCTGCCCGGCACCAGCCCGTGCGGGCGCACCAACGTGCGCATCAAGGGCTGGATGGGCCGCGCCGACCAGACCACCAAGGTGAAGGGCATGTTCGTGCATCCCTCGCAGGTGGACCAGGTGGCGAAACGCCATCCCGAGATCCTGCGCGCGCGGCTCACGGTCTCGCATGACGCCGAGCGCAACGACGTGATGACGCTGGCGTGCGAGCTGGACGGTGCGGCGCCGGAGGGCTTCGCGGGTGCGGTGGCGGAGACCCTGCGGGAGGTGACCAAGCTGCGCGGGGATGTGGCGCTGAAGCTGCCGGGCACGCTGCCCAATGATGGCAAGGTGATCGAGGACGTGCGGAAGTACGACTGAACGGCGTTGGGGTCAGACCAGCGTCACCGTGACGTCCGCGTCGATCCAGAGTGACGCCACTTCCGCGGTGTTCGAGGTGAAGGTGCGATAGAAGTCCGTCCCGAGCGACTGCTGGGCGCCTTCCGTCCATTCCGCACCGACCACCGAGACCTGGTCACCGGCATTTCCCTTCACCACCAGCCGGTCGTCTTCCGAAAGCGCCAGCACGTCGTTCGCGAACAGCGCGCCCAGCGTGTTGTTGCCCGTGCCGCCGAGGTCGATGACTTCAAGCCCGTCGTACAGGCGGTCCGTGCCGATGTTCCCGTTCACGAACAGCAGCGCGCCGGCGCCCGAGACAACCAGCGTGTCGGTCCCGCTGCCGCCGTGCAGTCTCGAGTCGCCATCGAAGTCGAAGTAGAGAAGGTCGTCGCCCGATCCGCCGAAGAGCTGGTCCGCGTTCCCGCCGCCGGACAGGGTGTCGGCACCGTCCCCTCCCGTCAGCGTGTCGTCGCCCGCACCGCCCAGTAGGCGATTGCTGCCCGCATTCCCCTCGATGGCGTTGGCCAGCGCGTTGCCGGTGCCGTCGATGGCTGCGCTGCCGGTGAGCCGGAGATTCTCCACGTTGCCCACCGCGAAGCCGTTCACCGTGCCGGCGAGACTGAAGCTCACCTCGCTCTCCACCCGATCGACGCCCGCACCATCCTCGGCCACCACGTCGCCGATGGAGTCCACCACGTAGGTGTCGTCGCCGTTGCCGCCGAACATGGTGTCGGCGCCGGCACCGCCATCGATGCGGTTGCTGCCGGCGTTGCCGCCAAGTGAATTGTCGGCGGCGTTGCCCGTGATGTCGGCCGCATCGCTCCCTTCCAGCTGGACACGCTCGATGTGGGCGAACTGGCCGGACAGCGAGATGGTCCGGCCAATGCGCACCTCGTCGCGGGTGCCGCTGTCCGCCAGCTCCTGCACCTCGTCGCCCAGGTCATCCACCACGTAGGTGTCGTCGCCGGTGCCTCCCGCCATGGTGTCGGCGCCGGCTGCGCCATCGATGAGATCGCGCCCGATGCCGCCTTCGAGCCGGTTGGCGAACCCGTTGCCGGTGATGGTCTTGAAGGTGAAGGGCACGTACGAGGCCCCCGGCAGGACGGCGGCGTTCTCCACGTTCGCGAGGCTGCCGGTCAGCGCCAGCGTGTCGCGCGTGAACAGCACCCAGTCGTTGCCCGCGTCCGCCAGCTCCACGACGGTGAACACCGCGAACTCGCTGGGCAGCACGTAGGTGTCGTCGCCGAGGCCGCCCTGCAGCGTGTCGCCGCCCTGCCCCTCGAGCCGGTTGTCGCCCCCGTTGCCCACCAGCAGGTCGGCCTCGAAGCTGCCAGCGAGCGACAGGTTGGCGCTGCCCAGCGCAATGGCCACGTTCACGCCAGAGGGCAACGTGTAGTCCGCGGTGGTCTCCACCACATCGGCGGTGTTGTCGCCCACGTCCTGCACCACGTCCAGCGGCGAATCCACGCGGTAGGTGTCCAGGCCCGGGCCACCGGCCATGGTGTCCGCGCCGACTCCACCGTCGAGCAGGTCCGCGCCTTCATTGCCCATCAGGACGTCGTCCCCGCCGAGTCCGAGCAGTTCATTGGCACCTGCGTTGCCTTCCAGCCGGTTGCCCACGTCCGTCCCGGTGAGGTCCGAATCAGCGCTGCCCGTCAGGCTCGCCGATTCCACGTTCGCGATGGACGCCAGCAGCAGGGACTCCGGCGTGCGCACGGTGTCGCTGCCGTCCCCGGCGGCTTCCTGGACCACGTCACCAGGATCGCCATCCAGCACATAGGTGTCATCGCCGGCGCCCCCCGCCATCGAATCGGCGCCGGCACCCCCGTCGAGGAAGTCGGCGCCCTCGTTCCCCTGGAGCGTGTCGTCGCCGGCGCCCCCCGTGATGGAATCGGCGCCTGATCCGCCGAGCATCGAATCGAACCCGTCACCACCCTCCAGGGTGTCGTTGCCGCCACGACCGTCGATCAGGTTGGCCCCGGCATTGCCGACCAGGCGATCGGCATTGGCCGTGCCCAGCGCGCCCAGGTCCGCCGAGCCCGTCAGCTCCACCGACTCCAGGCCGACCACCCCGCCTGCGAGATCCACGGACGTCGACGCGACGATCACGTCGAAACCACCGTCGGGCAGTTCCAGCACCAGGTCGTCCGCATTCACGTCCTCGTAGCGATCATCCCCGGCGCCCCCCACGAGCGTGTCCGCACCGGTGCCGCCGCGCAGGGTGTCGGAACCGGGACCACCGGCGAGCACGTCATCACCCGCGCCGCCATCGAGGAGGTCGTCACCCGTCTCTCCGCTCAGGGAGTCGTTCCCGTCGCCCCCCAGCACCCGATCGTCGCCGTCCTGCCCGAAGACGACATCGTCGCCCTCGCCGGCATCCAGTTCGTCGTCCCCATCGTCGCCAGACAGCAGGTCCGTGCCCATTCCGCCCAGCAGGGTGTCGTCACCGGCGCCACCGGCCAGGAAGTTGGCCAGCGTGTTGCCGACGATCCGCTCCGGAGCCTCGGTACCCACCGCCAGCAGCGCCTTGCCGCGCAGTTCCAGTTCGTCGACGTACAGCGGCATGTCCCCGAGCACGATGTCCACGTGGCTCCACAGCACGCTGGACCCGGCCAGGTCCTGGGCGTAGTCGAGGGTCGAATCCAGAACGAAAGTGTCACGCCCGGGACCGCCACTCATGAGGTCACCGCCGGCACCTCCGTCGATGAGGTCATCGCCCATCCCACCGTTGATGGTGTTGCGGCCCGCGTTCCCGTACAGGGCGTTCGAGGCATCGGACCCGTCGAGCGTCAGATTCGCGGTGCCGAGGAGATGGGCATCCTCGATGTTCGCGAGCATGCCCGTGCCCAGCACCAGGCTGCGGCCCGCGA
>CAZXJW010000038.1:0-10593 GCA_964641005.1 uncultured Rhodocyclaceae bacterium | reverse complement strand
TGCGTGGCCATCCAGCAGGTTCGCACCCGCATTGCCCGTGATCCGGTTGGCCAGCGCATTGCCCCTGCCCTCCAGATTTCCAGTGCCCTGCAGCTCCAGGTTCTCCACGTTCTCCGGCAGCAGCGAAACCGACACCAGGCTGCGCACCACGTCCGTTCCCTGGCCGGGGCCTTCCTCGACCACGTCATCCAGCTCGTCGACAACGAAGGTGTCGTTGCCTGCACCGCCGGCCATCGCGTCGATGCCCGCGCCCCCGTCGAGCAGGTCGTTGCCCGCACCGCCGAGCAGCGTGTCGTCGCCCACGCCACCGGCCAGCGTGTTGTTGCCCGCATTGCCTGCCAGTTCGTTGGCCTGCGCGTTGCCCGTCACCGACAGGTTCGCCACGCCCTGCAGCACCACCTTCCCCACCTGCGCGTGCCACGCCGGCGTCGAGGGCAGCGACAGCCCCAGGTTCAGCGCCACGCCACTCCACACCTCAAGATCGCCATCCGGGTCGACGATGCGGTCCAGCGGCGAGTCGATCACGTAGGTGTCCGCGCCCGCACCGCCTTCCAGCGAGTCGGCGCCACCGCGCCCATCGAGCAGGTCATCTCCCTCGCCACCGATGATCGTGTTCGCGCCCGCGTTGCCGCGCAGCACGTTCGCCCCGTCCGTGCCCGTGAGCGCGAACGCCCCCGTGCCCAGCAGCTCCGCATCCTCGATGTTCGCGAGCATGCCCGTGCCCAGCACCAGGCTGCGGCCCGCGATCACCATGTCGCGGCCATCCTCCGCCGCCTCCCCCTCGATCACGTCACCCAGCCCGTCCAGCACGTAGGTGTCGTCACCACCACCGCCCGCCAGCGTGTCCGCCCCCACGCCCCCGTCGAGCCGGTTCCCGAACCCGTTGCCCTCGATCCGGTTCGCCAGCGCATTGCCCGTGCCGTTGATCGCTCCCCCACCACCCAGCAGCACCAGCCGCTCCACGTTCAGCCCCAGCACGTGGCTCACCAACGCGCGCACCTCGTCCACCCCGCCGGCCACCCCAGCCAACACCTCCTGCACCAGGTCCCCGGCTGCATCGACTACATAGGTGTCGTTACCCGCGCCACCAACCAGCGTGTCGTTGCCTGCGTGGCCATCCAGCAGGTTCGCACCCGCATTGCCCGTGATCCGGTTGGCCAGCCCGTTGCCCCTGCCGTCGAGATCACGCGAGCCCGTCAGCTCGAGGTTCTCCACGTGATCGGGCAGCACGATCGACCAGGAACTTCGGACCAGGTCGGTTCCCCGGTTCTCGCCTTCCACCACTGCGTCCCGGGACAGCGTGGCCGGATCCTCGCCGGCGATGCCCAGCACGTAGGTGTCATTGCCAGACCCGCCGGCCAGCAGGTCGCCCTCGACCGACTGCCCGTCCAGCAGGTCGTTGCCGGCCCCCCCCACGAGCGCGTTCGCGCCGCCGCCGCCGCGCAGAGTGTCGTTGAACGAGTCGCCGGAAAGGATGTCCGGCGCGGACGAGCCGGTGACGACGACCGGACCCGGCAGACTTGCGAGGTCGGCTGCCTCCAGGGATCCGAACGTGAACGACAGGCCGCCGATGTCGAAGCCCGCCACCGCATCGTTGAAGTGCAGCCCGGTGATGCGGCTGTTGAGAAGCGCCGCAGGCGACGAGAAGTTGAACGCGCCGGTCAACCCGATCGTCCCGGGGCCGGGCGTGATGATCAGCCAGATCGCCGAGGGTGAACTGGCGGCCGTGTCGACGATGAACGAGCCCTCGGCGAGGGCGCGGAGGGCCGCCCCGAAAGACGGCAGCCCGAGGTCGGTCTCGAACGTGTTGGCGGAAAACCCGAAGGTACGAAGGGTGGGCATGACACGGCCTCTGGGGACGTTCGTACCACCCTGCGGTCGGGTTCGCCGGGCAGCAAGACTGCTATCGTAACGATCCCGCGATCGAACCGGCTTGATCGAGCGCAGGAACGGCGCGCATCGATCAGGCCCGGCCCGGGGCCCCGGCGGGAGCCCCGATCATGCTCGTGGCAGGCTCAGCGCACCGCCCCCGTCACCGCCGAAACGGGTGCGTAGTACGGAATCCCGTAGCGCTGCAGCAGCGCCTCCATCTCCCCCGATTGCCGCATCGCAGCAAGCCGCTGCTCCAGGAAGGCCTTGAGCGTCTCGTCCTTCTGGCGCACCGCCCAGGTGTTGTTCCAGCTCGCCGCGTCGGCCGGGGCGAAGTTCTCCACCACATGCACGGTCCGGTCTGGATAGGAGCGCCGGGCCTCCGCAAGGCTGGTGGACGGAATCAGCGCCGCCGCGACACGTCCCTCCGCCAGGGCCTGGATGGCGCGGCGCGCCTCGGGGAAGGCCTCGTGCTTGAGTCCCTCGGCGTCGAGCAGCTTCTCGGCCGGCGAGAAGTAGGTGGCGCCCACCACCGTCCCGTCCTTCGCGAGCCGGGCGAGCTTGCGGTCGGCCAGGGCCGGATCGAAGGTCACCAGCACGTAGCGCACCGCGAAGGTGGGGTCGATCAGCACCAGCTTCGATTTCCGCAGCGCCTCGTCCATGCCGCCGGTGCCCAGGCCGAGGAACACGTCGCACGAGCCGGTACGGATGGTGGTGCGGAAGGCGCGATTCAGGCCCCCACGATTGACGGTGTTCACCCACACGAACTGCACGTCCCAGCCCTGCTCGGCCGCGATGCGGCGCAGCAGGTCCACGTCGTAGCCGCGGGCTTCGTCGGTGATCTCGGTGGACGGGAAGGCGTAGGGGTCGCCGCAGGCGCTGATGCGGCGGGTGCCCTGGATGCGGGCCAGGGTGTCGGCGTCGAGCAGTTCCTCCGGCACGGCGCTGGGCGCCACGTCGCGGAAGCCGCTCATGTAGCGCGGATCCTTGAAGGGATCGGCCAGGGTGCTCTGGGCGAAGGCCGCGCCGGAGGCCAGCGCGAGGGCCAGGAATGACAACAGCTTGGAGGTGGTCTTCATGGGAGATCCTGTCGTGGGCCGGCCCGTACGACCGGTGACTCGCTCCGACACCGGGGCGGCGGCGCCGTTCCTCGCCACCCCCGGAAGAATGCCCCTGCCGCGCGGATCAATCCTCCGAGGGCTTCTCCAGGACGATGCCATCGGCCTCGGCCACCCGGGCCAGGGCCTCTTCCATCATGCCGCGGGCCTGGGCCGTGGTTTCCCGCAGCCAGGCGTGCAGCCGGGCGTCGGCATCGTCGCGGCTGGCGCACTCGGCGCTGTACTGCTCGAAGGCGTTGAGCGCGCTCACCAGGGTAACGATGTGGCGGGGGCACTCGCAGCTCACCGAGTTCTCCTGGGCGCCGATGAGCGCCAGCTCGCGGTCGGTGAAGCGGCGTCCGTTGGCCGGTGTGGCAGCCGTGAGCGCGGGCGCGCGCGTCGCCGGGTCGGCCCGGCCGGCAGCCTCGACGCAGGCCTGGCGCAGCTCGCGCATGGTGGCCGGCGACTGGCGCGTGACCACGCCCTGCACTTCCAGGTTGCGCAGCGCCTTGTGGTTGCCGAAGCCGTACAGCACCACCGTGCCGCGCGCATTCACCTGCGCGGCCATCTGGGCGATGACGCTGGCGCTGTCGGCATGCAGGGCCGGCATCTCCACCAGCAGAACGTCACAGTCCAGCGGCTCACGGGTGCGCAGCAGGTCGGCGGAGCCGCGGAAGGCCCCCACCACCTCGGCCGGCCCGAAGCCGGGATCCTGCTGCAGCCGCACCCCGGTGCCCTCGCCCACCACTGCCAGGCGCAGCGCCCGCTCGGGGGAGAACAGCGTCGGGCGCGCCGACGGCGCCAGGGAGGCGAGCTTGGCCTCGAGCTGGGCATCATCCAGCGGAGCAATGCTGCCGATGCTGCAGCCCCGGTCCACCAGCGCCTTGAGAAGCGCCAGCCGGTGCATCATCGCCTCGGAGTACAGGCGGTCGCCGCCGGCGCTTCGCCGCGGCTCCACCACGCCATAGCGGCGCTCCCAGATGCGGATGGTCTCCACCGGAATCCCCACCCGGCGCGAGACCACGCCGATGGGGTCGAAACCCGAGCCGGACCCGGGATTGCCGTGTTCGTCTTGCAATGTGTCTTCCCTCTGGGATGCCGCGCCGGCCTGGCAGCCGGATCAGGACCGTCGCCTCGGGCCTCCTGAGACCCAAGCCATGGCTGTTTGTACAGCCGGGGCGCGGCGCATGTCCATTCTGTGTTCTGGACGCACTGACCGCGCCGTCCAGATTCGGTTCCCGATTGGCGACACTGTTTTGCGCACCGGGCGGGCCGGGGATGGCCCCCCTATAATCGCCGGTCGTCCCACTGCCCCGAGCGCCGCCCATGTCCGCCCCCATCAGCCGCTATCCGGTCCCGGAACTCGCCGATCTGCCCGAGGACGTGCGCGCCACCATCCTGGCGGTCCAGGAGAAAGCCGGCTTCGTGCCCAACGTGTTCATCACGCTCGCCCACCGGCCGGCGGAGTTCCGCGCCTTCTTCGCCTACCACGACGCGCTCATGCTGCGCGACTCGGGCCTCACCAAGGCCGAGCGCGAGATGATCGTGGTGGCCACCAGCGGCGTGAACCACTGCCTGTACTGCGTCGTGGCCCACGGGGCGATCCTGCGCATCTACGCGAAGAACCCGCGCATCGCCGACCAGGTGGGCACCGACCACCGCAAGGCCGAGATCACGCCACGGCAGCGGGCCATGCTGGATTTCGCCGTGAAGCTCGCCCGCACGCCGGAGGCGGTCACGCCCGCCGACCAGGACGCCCTGCGCGATCACGGCTTCGGCGACGAGGACATCTGGGACATCGGCGCCATCACCGCCTTCTTCGCCCTGTCCAACCGCATGGCGCACCTGCTGGAGATGCGCCCCAACGAGGAGTTCTATCTCCTCGGCCGCATCCCGCCGCCGAAGAAGTGACCGGCGTGCGCCGGCACGACCTGCCGGTGTTCCCACCGTCCGCGGCACGTTCTGCCGCAAGACACCGCCACGGCGGCGCAGATCGCAACCCCGTGCCGCGCACCTTCGGCTACTCTGCGCGCCCCTTTGAAGCAGGCCCGCGGGGTGCGAATGTATGATTCGCGCTCCTGCTGCAGCGGCGCATCACGAGTGCGCCGCGCACACCGCGATCGCGCAAACCCTCCCCGAGAAGGTGTGACCCATGGCTGCCCTGCCCGACGACGATGCCCAGGAAACCAGTGAATGGCTCGACGCCCTCGACGGCGTCCTGGCCAGCGAGGGCATCGACCGCGCCCACTACATCCTCGAGCGCCTGATCGAGCGGGCGCGCCGCGCCGGGGCCTACCTGCCCTACAGCGCCAACACCGCCTACATCAACACCATCCCGCCCGGTCTCGAGGAGCGCTCGCCCGGAGACCACGAGCTCGAGCACCGCATCCGCTCCTACGTGCGCTGGAACGCCGCGGCCATGGTGCTGCGCGCCAACAAGGACACCAACGTGGGCGGCCACATCGCGAGCTTCGCCTCGGCGGCCACCCTCTACGACGTGGGCTTCAACCACTTCTGGCACGCGCCCTCCGAGAAGCACGGCGGCGACATGGTTTACGTGCAGGGCCACTCCGCCCCGGGCGTGTACGCCCGCGCCTTCATGCTCGGCCGGCTCACCGAGGAGCAGCTCGACAACTACCGTCAGGAGGTGGACGGCAAGGGCCTGTCCTCCTACCCGCATCCCTGGCTGATGCCCGACTTCTGGCAGTTCCCCACGGTGTCCATGGGCCTTGGGCCCCTGATGGCCATCTACCAGGCGCGCTTCATGAAGTACCTGCAGGACCGCGGCCTGGTGAACACCGAGGGCCGCAAGGTCTGGTGCTTCCTCGGTGACGGCGAGATCG
The DNA here is from genome assembly GCA_964641005.1 of uncultured Rhodocyclaceae bacterium. Classification (GTDB taxonomy): domain Bacteria; phylum Pseudomonadota; class Gammaproteobacteria; order Burkholderiales. The sequence continues at coordinate 4,784 of CAZXJW010000038.1, read as the reverse complement.
ACGAGCCCGAGTCCATGGGCGCCATCGGCGTGGCCGCGCGCGAGCACCTGGACAACCTGATCTTCGTGGTGAACTGCAACCTGCAGCGCCTCGACGGGCCGGTGCGCGGCAACGGCAAGATCATTCAGGAGCTCGAGGCGGACTTCCGCGGCGCGGGCTGGAACGTGATCAAGCTGATCTGGGGCAGCTACTGGGATCCGCTGATCGCCCGCGACCGCAACGGCACGCTGCTCAAGCGCATGGAAGAGGCCGTGGACGGCGAGTACCAGACTTTCAAGTCCAAGGACGGCGCCTACGTGCGCAAGCACTTCTTCGGCAAGTACCCCGAGCTGCTGGAGATGGTGGCCACCATGTCGGACGACGACATCTGGCGCCTGAACCGCGGTGGCCACGACCCGCACAAGATCTACGCCGCCTACGCCGCGGCCATGAAGCACACCGGCCAGCCCACCGTGATCCTCGCCAAGACCATCAAGGGCTACGGCATGGGCGAGGCCGGCGAGGCGCAGAACATCACCCACCAGCAGAAGAAGATGGGCACGCACTCGCTGCAGGCCTTCCGCGACCGCTTCGGCCTGCCGGTGCCCGACGAGAAGATCGACGAGATCCCCTACCTCACCTTCCCCGAGGGGTCGCCCGAGCTCGAGTACATGCGCAAGCGCCGCGAGGCCCTGGGCGGCTACCTGCCCACGCGCCGCCGCAAGGGCGACACGCTCGAGGTCCCCCCGCTGTCGGCCTTCGAGGGCCTGCTGCAGGCCTCCGGCGAGCGCGAGTTCTCCACCACCATGGCCTTCGTGCGCATGCTCGGCCAGCTGGTGCGCGACAAGAGCCTCGGCAAGCGCATCGTGCCCATCGTGCCCGACGAGTCGCGCACCTTCGGCATGGAGGGCATGTTCCGCCAGCTCGGCATCTGGTCCTCCGTGGGCCAGCTCTACACGCCAGAGGACGCCGACCAGCTCATGTTCTACAAGGAGGACAAGCACGGCCAGATCCTCCAGGAGGGCATCAACGAGCCCGGCGCCATGTCCTCGTGGATCGCCGCCGCCACCGCGTATTCCACGCACGGCGTGCAGATGATCCCCTTCTACATCTACTACTCCATGTTCGGCTTCCAGCGCGTGGGCGATCTCGCCTGGGCGGCGGCCGACCAGCGCGCCCGCGGCTTCCTGCTCGGCGGCACCGCCGGGCGCACCACGCTCAACGGCGAGGGCCTGCAGCACGAGGACGGCCACAGCCACCTGGCCTCCTCCACCATCCCCAACTGCATCTCGTACGACCCCACGTTCTCCTACGAGGTGGCGGTGATCATCCAGGACGGGTTGCGGCGCATGGTGGGCGAGCAGGAGGACGTGTTCTATTACCTGACGGTGATGAACGAGAACTACGCCCACCCGGCCATGCCATCGGGCGCGGAAGCCGGCATCCTCAAGGGCATGTACCTGTTCTCGTCCGCCGAGGGCGGGCGGAAGAACCCGCGCGTGCAGCTGCTGGGCAGCGGCACCATCCTGCGCGAGGTCATCGCCGCGGCCGAACTGCTCAAGACCGACTTCGGCGTGGCCGCCGACGTGTGGAGCTGCCCGAGCTTCACCGAACTGCGCCGCGACGGCATGGCCACCGACCGCTGGAACCTGCTGCACCCCGAGGCGAAGCCGCGCACGGCCTACGTCGCCCAGTGCCTCGAGGGCCGCACCGGGCCCGTGGTGGCGGCCACCGACTACATGCGCATCTTCGCCGACCAGATCCGCCCCTGGGTGCCGCGCCGCTACACGGTGCTGGGCACGGACGGCTTCGGTCGCTCCGACACCCGCGAGCAGCTGCGCCGCTTCTTCGAGGTGAACCGCCACTACGTGGCGGTGGCGGCGCTCAAGGCGCTCGCCGAGGAAGGGGCGATCCCCGCGGTGACCGTGAGCCAGGCCATCGCCAAGTACGGCATCGACCCCGAGCGCCCGGCGCCCTGGACGGTCTGACAACGACAACGACACGGAAAGAACGACACATGGGAGCCATCAGGGAGGTCCTCGTCCCCGACATCGGGGACTTCAAGGACGTGCCGGTCATCGAGGTGCTGGTCAAGCCCGGCGACACGGTGGCCGCGGACGCGTCGCTGCTCACGCTGGAGAGCGACAAGGCCACCATGGAGGTGCCCGCGCCCTTCGCCGGCGTGGTGAAGGAGCTGCGCGTGAAGGTGGGCGACAAGGTCTCCCAGGGCGTGGCGATCCTCACGCTCGAGAGCGCAGAGGCGGCGGCGCCTGCTCCGGCAGCCGGACCCGCGGCCTCGCCTGGCCCTGCCCCGGCGCCCGCTGCCGTGCCAGCCACCGCCGCGGCACCCGCGGCGGCGGCGACGTCCTCGCCGTCCGTCGCCGCGCCTGCGCAGGCCCCCGTCGCTGCGGCACCCGCGGTGCCCTCCACCCCGCGCATCGACGAGGTCGCCTTCGCCAAGGCGCACGCGAGCCCGGCCGTGCGCCGCCTTGCGCGCGAGTTCGGCGTGGACCTGGGGCAGGTGAAGGGCACGGGCCCGAAGTCGCGCGTTCTCAAGGAGGACGTGCAGGCCTTCGTGAAGGGTGCGCTGTCCGGCGGCGCGGCCGCGGCGCCCGCGGCAGCGGGCGGCGGACTCGCCCTGGGCCTGCCCGCCTGGCCGGTGGTGGACTTCGCGAAGTTCGGCCCGGTGGAGAACCGGCCGCTGTCGCGCATCCAGAGGATCTCCGGCCCGGCGTTGCACCGCAACTGGGTGATGATCCCCCACGTCACCCAGAACGACGAGGCGGACATCACCGAGCTCGAGGCCTTCCGCAAGCAGGTCTCGGACGAGGCCGCGAAGCAGGGCGTGAAGGTGACGCCGCTGGCGCTCATCCTCAAGGCGGTGGCCGCGGCACTGAAGGCCTTCCCCGAGTTCAACGCCTCGCTCGCGCCCGGCGGCGATGCGCTGATCGTGAAGAACTACTACCACCTGGGCGTGGCCGTGGACACGCCCGAGGGCCTGGTGGTGCCGGTGATCCGCGACGTGGACCAGAAGGGCGTGATCGCCATCGCCCGCGAACTGGCCGAGGTGAGCCAGCGCGCCCGCGACGGCAAGCTCGGCCCGGCCGACATGCAGGGTGGCACCTTCTCCGTGTCCAGCCTGGGCGGCATCGGCGGCACGCATTTCACGCCCATCATCAACGCCCCCGAGGTGGCCATCCTGGGCGTGTCGCGCTCGTCCATGAAGCCGGTGTGGAAGGACGGTGCCTTCGTGCCGCGGCTGATGCTGCCCCTGTCCCTGTCCTACGACCACCGCGTGATCGACGGCGCCAAGGGCGCGCGCTTCATCTCCCACTTGAACGGCGTGCTCTCCGACATCCGCCGCGTGCTGCTCTGAGCGGCGATCCTTCCCGCCGATGAAGCCGCTCGGCATCCTGGGCGGCACCTTCGACCCGGTCCACGTGGCGCACCTGCGCCTGGCGCACGAGGCCTGGGAGGGCCTCGGCCTCGCGCAGGTGCGGCTGGTGCCCAACGCCACTCCGCCGCATCGCGCCGAGCCGGGCACCGCCGCCGAACACCGCCTCGCCATGCTGCGCCTGGCCGTGGCGGGCCATCCCGGCCTGGCGGTGGACGATCGCGAACTGCGCCGGTCCGCGCCAAGCTACAGCATCGACACGCTGGAGTCGCTGCGCGCCGAGATCGGTCCCGACCGCCCGCTGTGCCTGATCCTCGGCGCCGACGCCTTCGTGCTGCTGGAGACCTGGCACCGCTGGCAGGCGCTGTTCGGCCAGGCCCACCTGGTGGTGGCGCACCGGCCCGGCCATCCGCCCGAGTCCTGGGCGGCCCACATGGGCAAGGCCCTGGCGCGCGAACTGTCGGACCGGGCCACCACCGATCCGGCCGACTTGAACCGTGCCCCGGCCGGCCGCATATGCAACTTTCCGGTCACGCAGCTCGACGTGAGCGCCACGCAACTGCGCGCGCTGCTGGCTGCGGGACGCCCGCCCCGTTACTTGATCCCCGACTCCGTTCTCGACTACATTGAATCCCATCACCTCTACAGGGCCCTGGATGCGCGCTGACTCCCCCGCCGTTCCGAGCGAAGCACTCGCCGCGGCGGCCGTTTCCGCCCTCGAGGACATCAAGGCCCGCGACATCTCCGTCCTCGACGTCCGCAAGCTCACCTCGCTGTTCGACACGGTCATCGTCGCCAGCGCTGAATCCGCGCGCCAGACCAAGGCGCTCGCCCGCCACGTGCAGGACAAGGTGCGCGAACTCGGCGGCCACGTGATCGGCATCGAGGGCGAGGATTCCGGCGAGTGGGTGCTGGTGGACCTTGGCGACGTGGTGGTGCACGTCATGCAGCCCGCCGTGCGCGACTACTACAACCTCGAGGAACTCTGGGGCGGCCGCCGTCCGCTGCCCAGCCGGGCATCCGGGTTCCTGCGCACCGGCGCCGAAGCACCCGCCTGATGCCCGCCGCACCCGTGTCCAGCGGGTGCAGCCTGGTCGCCGCCGCCCTCCGCGCGCGACCGCCCGTTCCCGCCGGCGCACCGTGCGCCTGCTGATCCTCAGCTTCTCCCACCGCCAGCCGGCCTGGGTGGATGCGGGCTTCGCCGAGTATGCGAAGCGCATGCCCCGGGAGGCCCGCCTCGAGCTGGCGGAACTGCGCCCCGAGCCACGCCCGGACAATGCCGGCCCGGCCGCCGTGGCGCGGCTGCTCGAGCGCGAGGCCGAGCGGCTGGCCGCGGCCGTCCCGCGCGGCGCGCTCAAGGTGGTGCTGGACGAGCGCGCGTTTGCGCGCTTTGTGCGCCTCTGCTTTGCCG
>CAZXJW010000037.1:16401-16882 GCA_964641005.1 uncultured Rhodocyclaceae bacterium | reverse complement strand
GTCCACCCGGCGCGGGGCCGTCCATGACCTCGGCCTTGCCGGTGACCGCCGACAGCGGCGTGCCGCCGGCCAGGCTCTTGGCCATGCACATGATGTCCGGCGTCACGCCGTAGTGGTCGAGGGCGAACATCCGGCCCGTGCGACCGAAGCCGGTCTGCACCTCGTCGATGATCAGCAGGATGCCGTGCTCGTCGCAGATGCGCCGCAGCTCGCGCACGAATTCCACCGGCGCCACGTAGAAGCCGCCCTCGCCCTGCACCAGCTCGATGGCGATGGCCGCCACGCGCTTCGGTTCGATCTCGGTCTTGAAGATCTGCTGCAGGCCGTGGATGGCATCGGCGGTGCTGACACCATGCAGGTCGATGGGGAAGGGCGCGTGGTAGATCTCGCCGGGGAAGGGGCCGAAGCCGATCTTGTAGGGCGCCACCTTGCCGGTGAGGGCGGCGGCCATCATGGAGCGGCCGTGGAAGGCGCCCGCGAA
>CAZXJW010000037.1:3376-16391 GCA_964641005.1 uncultured Rhodocyclaceae bacterium | reverse complement strand
CCGGTGGCGGCGCGGGCGATCTTGATGGCGTTCTCGATGGCCTCGGCGCCGGTGGAGAACAGCGCCGTCTTCTTGGCGTGGGTGCCGGGCGTGATGCGGTTCAGCTTCTCGCACAGCGACACGTAGCCCTCGAAGGGCATGATCTGGAACATGGTGTGGGTGAACTTCGCCAGCTGCGCCTCGACGGCGGCCACCACCTTGGGATGGCGGTGCCCCACGTTGAGCACGGCGATGCCACCCCCGAAATCGATGTAGCGGCGGCCCTCCACGTCCCAGATCTCGGCGTTCTCGGCGCGCGCTGCGAACTGCTGGGTCATCACGCCGATGCCGCGCGGGATGGCGGCTTCCTTGCGGCGCTGCAGCTCGGCGTTGGAGGCCGACGCGGTGGAGAGGGAGGTGTCGAGGTTGCCCATGGTTCGATCCTTTCGAGGAGGCGGCGCAGGGATGGCGCCGCTGCGGGGCGCGGGCACGGCCGGGATGGGGGCCGGGCGGGAAACGCGGAAGCGGATTTTACGCCAGCGCCCGCCCGGCACCCCGGCGCGTGTAGCATGGAATCTCCCTTCCCGAACCGGGGAATTGCCGCCATGCCCGCCTCCGCCCGCCCCACGCTGCAGATCGACAACGAACGCGTGCGCGTCACCGAGTGGCGCTTCGCGCCGGGTGCCACCACCGGCTGGCACCGCCACGAGCTGGACTACGTGGTGGTGCCGCTCTACGACGGCCGGCTGCGGCTGGTGGAGCCCGAGGGCACCCGCGAGGTGTCGCTGCGCGCCGGGGTGTCCTACACCCGGCTGGCGGGCGTGGAACACGAGGTCATCAACGCCAACGATTTCGAGTTCGCCTTCGTGGAAGTGGAACTCAAGTAGTCCGCGCGCGGGGCCGCCCCGCTAGAATGCCGTCGCCATGGCGGTGATCGCGGTATTCAACCAGAAGGGTGGGGTCGGCAAGACCACCACCACCTTCAACCTCGCCGCGGCCCTGGCCCGCGACGGCCTCGGGCCGTTGGCCATCGACCTGGATCCGCAGTCGCACCTCACCCTGGCCGCCGGCATCCGCCACGTGCCCGGCCCCGAGAGCGTGTTCGGGTTCTTCGCCTCCGATACGCCCCTGGGCATGCTGGTGCGCGACACCGGGGTGGGCATCAAGCTCGTGCCCTCGTCACTGGGGCTGTCCAAGGTGGACGCGCTGCACGGCTCGGACCCGGGCATCTCGCGCAAGCTCGCCCGCGGCATCGAGGCGGCCGGCTGGACCCGCGAGCCGCCGGTGCTGATCGACTGCTGCCCGATGCTGGGCGTGCTCACACTCAACGCGCTGCTGGCGGCGGACACCGTGCTGATCCCGTTGTCCGCGGACTACCTGTCGATGCAGGGCGTGCACCGCATCTCCGCGGCGCTCGACGCCCTCGAAGCCCGCGCCGGACGCAAGTTCCTTCGGCGCATCGTGGTGAGCCGCTACGACGCCCGCCGCAAGCTGTCCTTCCGCATCTACCGCGAGCTGCAGGAATCCTATCCCGGCCTGGTGTGCGAGACCCGCATCCACGAGTCGGTGTCGCTGGCCGAGGCGCCGGTGCACGGCAAGGACATCTTCGCCTACGCGCCCTCGAGCCAGGGGGCGGCGGATTTCAGGCTGCTGCGGGAAGAGCTCGGGAGGGCCGGGTTCTTCGCGTAGTGGGTCCGGACTAGAATCTTCCCCTCTCGACCCGGGAGCCCGCCATGGCCCGAATCCTCTCCTCCCGCTTCACCCGCGCCCTCGCCATCGCCGCGATCGCCGCCCTGCCCCTGTCCGCTGCGGCCAACATGGGCAGCGACGACAAGGTCCCCGACGACGCCAACCTCGCCGCCGGCCGCAAGGCCATCGAGGCGCAGGACTGGACCGCCGCCATCAAGGCGCTGGACAAGGCCGTGGCCGCGAATCCGAAGAGCGCCGACGCCCACAACTGGCTCGGCTTCGCGCACCGCAAGCGCGGCAACTACCAGGCCGCCTTCGATGCCTACGCCGAGGCGCTCAAGCTCGACCCGCGCCACAAGGCGGCCCACGAGTACGTGGGCGAGGCCTACCTCGCCACCGGGCAGCTCGCCAAGGCCGAGGCGCATCTCGCGGAGCTCGGGCGCCTGTGCAGCCCGATCCCCTGCGAGGAGCTGCAGCAGCTGAAGCGCGCCGTGGCGGAGTACAAGAAGAACAACCCGTGAGCGGCACGGTCCGCGCCGTCCTCTGGGATTTCGGCGGCGTCTTCAGCTCCAGTCCTTTCGAGGCCTTCGCCCGCTACGAGCGCGAGCGCGGCCTGCCCGAGGGCTTCGTGCGCCGGGTGAACACCGTCAACCCGGACACCAACGCCTGGGCCCGCCTGGAGCGCGCCGAGATCGACGCGGCCGCCTTCGACGCGGCCTTCGAGGCGGAATCGCGCGCGCTCGGCCACCCGGTGCCCGGAAGCCACATCCTGCCGCTGCTGTTCGGCGAGATCCGCCCCGCCATGGTGGCGGCGCTGCGCGCCTGCAAGGCCGCGGGCCTCAAGGTGGGCTGCATCACCAACAACGTGGGCGACCTCGGCCCCGATGCCGTCTCGCCCGAGCGCGCGGCGCGCTGGCGCGAGGTGGCGGCGCTGTTCGACGTCATGGTGGAATCCAGCCGCGCGGGCGTGCGCAAGCCGGAGCCGGCCATCTATCGCATGGCCTGCGACTTGCTCGGCATCTCGCCCGCCGAAGCCATCTACCTGGACGACCTCGGCATAAACCTCAAGCCGGCGAAGGCCCTCGGCATGCAGACCATCAAGGTGCAGGACCCCGACACCGCACTGGAAGAACTGGCCCGCCTCACGGGCCTGACCCTGCGTTGAGCACGTGACGCGCTGACCCGCCATGCACGCCGTCTTCACCCCCGCGGATGGCAGCCGAGCGCTCGCCGTGAAGCGCTGGGGCTACCTCATATTCCTGGTGGCGGGCTCGCTGCCGCCCGCGGGCTGGCTGCTCGGGCGCCTCACCGGCTTCGCCGATCTGTTCAGCTACTACACCCTGGTGGTGGTGTTCGCGGTCGTGCCGCTGGCGGATGCGTGGATCGGCGCGGACACCAGCAATCCGGCACGGTCCGAAGAGGATGCCCTCGAGCATGACCGGTGGTATCGCGCCCTGCCCTTCCTCGCGCTCCCGGTGTGCGTGGCCCTCCTGGCCTGGGGCGCCTGGGTGTTCGTGCACGAGCCCTATGGCTGGGCGGGCCGGCTGGGCCACCTGCTGTCGGTGGGCGCGGCCATGGGCGTCGTGGGCATCACCGCAGGGCACGAGCTGGTGCACAAGGCCGAGAAGCTCGACCAGCGGGTGGGCGGCTGGCTGCTGGCGCTGGTGTGCTACGGCGGCTTCAAGATCGAGCACGTGCGCGGCCACCACGTGACCGTGTCCACCCCCGAGGATCGCTCCTCGGCGCGCTTCGGCCAGAGCATCTACCACTTCCTGCCGCGGGCCTACGTGGGCAACTTCCTCGCGGCCTGGCACCTCGAGGCCAGGCGCCTGCGCGACACCCGCCGCCCCGTGCTCTCGCCCCGCAACGAGGTGCTGCGGCTGTCGCTGCTGTCGGCGGTGCTGTGCGCGGGCTTCGGCGCGGCCTTCGGCTGGGCGGGCGTGGTGTTCTTCCTCGGGCAGAGCTTCGTGGCGGTCACCGAGCTCGAGATCGTCAACTACATCGAGCACTACGGCCTGCATCGCCGCAAGCTGCCCAACGGCCGCTGGGAGCGCACCGCACCCCAGCATTCCTGGAACGCCCCCTGGCTGCTCACCAATCTGTTCCTGTTCCAGCTCCAGCGCCATTCCGACCACCACGCCAACGCCCGCCGCCGCTACAGCGCGCTGCGCCACTACGACGACGTGCCCACCCTGCCCGCGGGCTACGGCGCCATGATCGTGCTCGCACTCGTGCCGCCGCTGTGGTTCCGGGTGATGAATCCGCGCGTGCGTGCGTGGTATCGCGACGATCCGGCGGCTCTCGAAGCCTGACCCACGCGGCGGCGCTCGACGCCTGACGCCCTCCACACCGGCCGCGCGCGGCGCGTGACGCGGCCCGCGTGCGCCACCAACCGAGAGACCGGCTCCATGGATCGCCGCCTGCTGGCGCTGTGCTTCGGCAACTTCGTGATCGGCACCGGCACGCTGGTGGTGATGGGCATGCTCAGCGTGCTGGCCGAGGGCCTGCAGGTGTCCATTCCCGCGGCCGGGCGGCTGATCGTGTTCTTCGCGGTCACGGTGGCGGTGGGCGCGCCGCTGCTGGCCGGTGCCACCAGCCGGCTGGACCGGCGCGTGCTGCTGGTGGCCATGCAGCTGCTGTTCGTGGCCGGCCACGCGCTGGCGGCCATCGCGCCCAGCTACGAACTGGTGGCCGCCACGCGGGTCGGTTCGGCGGTGAGCGCGGCCCTGTTCACCTCCCAGGCCGCCGCCACCGCCGGCCTGCTGGTGCCGCCGGAGAAACGCGGGTCGGCCATCGCCTTCGTGTTCCTGGGGTGGTCGGTGGCCTCGGTGGCGGGCATGCCCTTGGGCGCGTGGGTCGGCTCGAGCTTCGGCTGGCGTGCGGCCTTCGCGTTGGTGGCCGTGATGGCTGCGGTGGGCGCGGCAGCCGTGTGGCTCACGCTGCCGGGCGGCCTTCGCACCCAGACCATCGACCGTGCCGCGTGGGGCCGGCTGCTGGGCGATCCGCTGCTGCTGGCGGTGATCGCGGTCACGGCCATCCAGTCCTGGGCGCAGTTCACCCTCTCTGCCTACTTCACCCCCGCGTTCAAGGCCCTGGCGAACGCCGATGGCCGCACCATCGCCGTGTTGCTGGGCGTGTTCGGATTCACGGGGCTGGTGGGCAATGTCCTGGCGGGCCGGCTCATCGACCGCCTGGGCGCGGCGCGCATCGTGGCCGCGAGCATCGCGGTGATGATGGCCGGCCACGCGGTGTGGCTGGTGTCCGCCCACACCCTGCCGGGGCTGGTGGCGGCGCTGCTGCTGTGGGGCCTGGGCTGCTTCGCGGCCAACAGCGCGCAGCAGGCACGCCTCGCGGGCCTCGCGCTGGCGCTGGCGCCCGTGTCCATCGCGCTGAACACCTCGGCCATCTACCTGGGCCAGGCCCTCGGCGCGGAGACCGGCGGCCAGCTCATCGCCCGCGTAGGGCTGGAACACCTGCCCTGGGCGAGCCTGCCGATCTTCGCGGTGTCGATGGGGCTGTCGGCGTGGGCGGGGCGGAGGGCGGCGCGCTAGCTACAGCCCCAATTCCCCCCGCCGCGGCTTGCGCTTCGCCCCCGCGAACGCCCGGTCGAACACCGCGTTGGGCAGCAGCCGCAGCAGCTTGGCCACCACGCCCATCTGCCAGGGAATCACGGTGTAGCTGGTGCCCGCGTCGATGGCGCGCACGAATCGCCGCGCGGCCTCGTCCGCCTCGAGCATGAAGGGCATGGAGTACGGATTCTTCGCGGTCATGGCGGTGCGGATGTAGCCCGGCGCGATGGTCACCACCTTCACGCCGCTGCCGCGCAGTTCCACCCGCAGGCTCTCGAGGTAGCTGATGGTGGCGGCCTTGGAGGCCGAGTAGGCGCCAGCCCCGGGCAGGCCGCGGATGCCTGCCACGCTGGCGATGCCCACCAGCGTGCCCGAGCCCCGCGTGCGCATGGCCTCGAGGAAGGGCTGGAAGGTCTTCACCATGCCCACCACGTTCACGTCCAGGATCCACTGGACGGTTTCCACGTCGTCGGCCAGTTCGGTGAGGTTGCCGGCGCTCACGCCGGCGTTGGCGATCACCACGTCGGGCTCGCCGAAGCGCGCGGCGAATTCACCCGCCGCGGTGCAGAGCGCGCCGGCGTCACGCACGTCGGCCGACCAGGTGGCCACGGTCGTGCCGAGGCTGCCGGCCAGGCCCTGCAGCAGTTCGGCGCGGCGCGCCACGAGGCCCAGCGTCGCGCCGCGGGCGGCATAGGCCCGCGCCAGCGCCTCGCCGATGCCGGAGGAGGCGCCGGTGATGAACACCCGTTGTGCGTCAGCCATGGGCGCGCTCCGGAAAGAACGAGGGCCGGATGATCCGGCCCCCGGTGCTGCAACGCGCGCGCGGCGCCCTCGCCGCGCGGCCGGTCACTTCTTCGCCTTGCGCTCCATGGCGACCAGGTCGTCGAGCGTCCTGGTGAACTTGGCGTAGTCCACGCTGTTGCCCACCACCGCATTGGACGGCCCGGTGGCGTACTTGCCGTTGACGATGACCGTGGGCGTGCCGCTGATGCGGTAGTTGCGCGTGAGCTGCGCGGCGCGCTCCACCTTGTTGTTCACGCCGAAGGAATCGTAGGTCTCGGCGAACTTCTTCGCGTCCACGCCGGGCTGGGCGGCGATCCACTTGTCCAGCGCCGGGCGCTCGGCGTAGAGCTTGATCTGCTTCTCGTGGATGGCCTCGTAGACCTTGTCGTGCAGGGCGTCGAGCAGGCCGAGCGCCTCGAGTGTGTAGTAGAGCCGCGCCTGGGGCTTGCGCGACTCGTCCCAAACGGTGGGCACGTAGCGGAACTCCACGTCCTTGGGCGCCTTCTTCTTCCAGGCGGCCATGGTGGGTTCGAGGTCGTAGCAGTGGCCGCAGCTGTACTGGAAGAACTCCAGCACCTCCACCTTGCCCGGGGAGTCGGTGGGCTGCTGGGCGGGCAGGAGCTTGTAGTCCTTGTCGGGGACGGGCTGCGCGCCGGCGGGGCCGGCTGCGAGGGCGAGCACCGCCAGCGCGGCGGCGGCAAGGGCCTGGAACGGCTTGGAAAACTTCATGTTGCCTCCTGTCAGGGCGCGCCCTCGGGCCTGGGCGCGGGCTGCTTCTCTTTGACGACACGGCCCTCGATCTGGTTCTTGCGCTTCACGTCCACGAGGGCATTCTCGGCGTCCTTAACGCTGGCGAAGGGGCCGAGGCGGACACGGTGCACCACTTTCCCGCCGTCGAGCTGCACCGACTGGATGCGCGGCTCGAACCCGGACAGGGTCAGCTGCACCTTCAGGGTGTCGGCGTCGGCGGCGCTCGACAGCGAGGCCACCTGGAGGAAGTACACGTCCTCCACGGGCGGGGCGGGCACGGGGCCGGGCTTCACCTCGCGGCCGCCGTCGCGGCCATCCTTCGGCCCGCGCAGGATCTCGTGGAACTGCAGGGAATCCTTGTCGTCCCTGGGCGCGGGGGAGGTCTTGGAGGACGCCGATGCGTCGGCCTTGCCACCGGGCGCCTCGGCTTTACCGCCCGGGGCATCGGCCTTGCCGGGGGACGAATCGACCTTGCTTGCAGACGAATCCCCCTTGCCGCCGGCGGGCTTCGCGGCGTCCGCCGCCTTGCGTTCGGTGAAGGGGCTGGGCCCCTTGGACAGGTAGAGCGCCACGCCCAGCGCGGCGGCCAGGCCCACCAGCACGCCGATCACCACCCCGGTGACCAGGGGGCTGCCACGCTTGCCGCGCGGCGCGGCGCCACCGCGCGGCGTGTTGCCCCGACCCTGGCGCGCCATCACATCTTCTCCGGCGCGCCCACGCCGAGGATGGCGAGGCCATTGCGCAGCACCTGCTGCACGGCGGCGGCCAGCGCCACGCGTGCGTCGCGCAGCGGCGCATCGTCCACCAGCAGGCGGGTGGCGTTGTAGTAGCTGTGGAACTCGGCGGCGAGCTCGCGCAGGTAGAAGGCCACGGCATGGGGCGCGAAATCGCGCGCGGCAAGCTCGATCACGTCGGGGTAGTCCATGAGCCGCACCAGCAGCGCCATCTCCTGCGGCTCGGTGAGCGGCGCGAGGTCCATGGCGCCGAGCGCGGCCGGGTCGCCGCCCCACTGCGACAGCACGCTCGCCACGCGGGCGTGGGCATACTGGATGTAGTAGACGGGGTTGTCGTTGCTCTGGGACTTGGCAAGGTCGAGGTCGAAGTCCAGGTGCTGGTCGCACTTGCGTGCCAGGTAGAAGTAGCGGGTCGCGTCCACGCCCGCCTCCTCGAACAGCTCCTCGAGCGTGACGTAGCTGCCGCTGCGCTTGCCCATGCGCACCGGCTCGCCGCCGCGGAACAGCGCCACGAGCTGGATCAGCGGCACCACCAGCCGCTCGGGGTCCTGGCCGAAGGCGGCGATGGCGGCCTTCACCCGGGGGATGTAGCCGTGGTGGTCCGCACCCCACACGTCGATCACCAGCTCGAAGCCGCGCTCGAGCTTGTCGAAGTGATAGGCGATGTCCGAGGCGAAGTAGGTGTAGAGGCCGTTGTCGCGCCTCACCACGCGGTCCTTGTCGTCGCCGAAGGCCGTGGACCGGAACCACAGCGCGCCGTCCTGGGTGTAGAGGTGGCCGGCGCGCTCGAGCGCCTCCAGCGCGCGGTCCACGCGGCCCGACTCGTGCAGCGAGCGCTCCGAGTACCACATGTCGAAGCTCACGCCGAAGCGCGCGAGCACATCGCGGATGCCCTCGAGCTGGCGCTCCAGCACGAAGCGCCCGAGGTGGTCGAAGCCCTCGCCGAGCAGCGCACGGGCACGCTCGATGAGCGCGTCCATGCGCGCTTCCACCGCGGCCTCGTCGCCCTCGGCCGCCTCGGGCAGGCCCTCCAGCACCGCCTTCGCGGGATGTCGCAGGCGCTCGCCGTCCACGGCCTTGAACTCCGCGGCGCGGGCGCGCACGTAGTCGCCCTGGTAGCCGTTGGGCGGGAAGGGCACCGCCTCGCCGCACAGCTCCAGGTAGCGGATCCAGGTGGACACCGTGAGGATGTCCATCTGCCGGCCGGCGTCGTTCACGTAGTACTCGCGCTGGACCACGAAGCCCGCGGCCTCGAGCACGCTGGCGAGGCTCGCGCCGTAGGCCGCGCCGCGCCCATGGCCCACGTGCAGCGGGCCGGTGGGGTTGGCGGACACGAACTCCACCTGCACGCGCCGCCCGGCGCCGAAGCTGCCGCGCCCGTAGGCCACGCCCTGCGTCAGCACCCGCGCCACCACGGCGCGGCGCGCCGCGGGACGCAGGAAGAAATTCAGGAAGCCCGCGCCGGCGATCTCCACCTTCTCCACCGCGGGCGAGTCGGGCAGCTGGTCGCGGATGAGCGTGGCGATCTCGCGCGGATTGCGCTTGAGCGCCCTGGCCGCGTGCATGGCCACGTTGCAGGCGTAGTCGCCGTGGGTGGCGTTCTTGGGCCGCTCGAGCGAGATGGCGATGCCGCGCGCCTCGGGGGCCACCACTTCGATGGACGTGGCCACGAGGCCGGCGAGGTGTGCCTTGAGATCGGCGATGGGTGCTTCTGGCATGGGTACGGGCGGGCGGGACAAGCGGCGGATTATACGGGGCGGCCCGCGGCGGGCCGGCGGTTCAGAACTCGGTGGGGTCCACGTCGAGGCTCCAGCGCACGCGCGCGTCCTCCAGCCGGGGCAGCCAGGACTCGAGCAGGCGGTGCAGCGGCGCGCGCGCGGCCGACTGCAGCAGCAGCTGGCCGCGCCAGCGGCCGGCGATGCGCGCCCGGCTGGCGGGCACCGGGTCGTAGAGGGCCACGCCATCGGGCACGGGCTGGGCGCGGCGCGCCGCCTCGGCGAGGAAGTCGAACACCGCCCGCTCCTCCACCGCCTCGGCACGCAGCAACGCCTGGTGCAGGAAGGGTGGAAAGCCGCTCGCTTCGCGGGCGGCAAGCTGGCCGCGGGCGAAGCCATCGTAGTCCTGGGCGGCCAGCGCGGCGAACAGCGGATGACCAGGGAAGGCGGTCTGCACCAGCACCTGGCCGGGGCGATCGCCGCGTCCCGCGCGTCCGGCCACCTGCAGCAGCAGCGCGAACAGCCGCTCCTCCGCGCGGAAGTCCGCGGCCATGAGGCCCAGGTCCGCGCCGAGCACGCCCACCAGCGTGAGGTTGGGGAAGTCGTGGCCCTTGGCGAGCATCTGCGTGCCCACCAGCACGTCCACGTCATTGGCCTCGATGCGCGCGCGCAGCGCGTCGAAGGCGCCGCGGCGGCGGGTGGCGTCGCGGTCGATGCGCACCACCCGCGCACCGGGCAGCCGCGCGGCGAGCACCTGCTCCACGCGCTGGGTGCCCTCGCCCAGGGCGCGCAGTTCCTGGCTGCCGCAGGACGGGCACGAGGACGGGATGCGCTCGTCGTGGCCGCAGTGATGGCAGCGCAGCCGTCGCCCCGGCGCGTGCAGGGTGAGCCGCGCACTGCAGCGATGGCAGGGAGCCACCCAGCCGCAGGACGGGCACAGCAGCGTCGGCGCGAAGCCGCGCCGGTTGAGGAACACGAGGCTCTGCTCGCCGCGGGCCACGTTCGCGGCAAGCGCCGTGAGCAGCATGGGCGAGAGGCCGTCGTCCAGGGTCATGCCGTGCACGTCGAGGATGCGCATGGCCGGTGGCCGGCCCGAGGCACGTGCGTCGAGGGCCACGCGCCGGTAGCGGCCCGCCTCGGCCTGGCGGAAGCTCTCCAGCGAGGGCGTGGCGGAACCCAGCACCACGGGAACGCCGCGCTGGCTGCCCAGGAACACGGCCAGGTCGCGGGCGTGATATCGCAGGCCCTCCTGCTGCTTGTAGGAGGCGTCGTGCTCCTCGTCCACGATCACCACCGCCAGGCGCGGCAGCGGCGTGAACACCGACAGGCGCGTACCCGCCACGATGCCGGCGCTGCCCGAGGCGGCGCGCTCCCAGCGCGCCAGGCGCTCGCCATCAGCCAGGCCGCTGTGCAGGGTCACCAGCCGGTGGGCGCCGAAGCGCGCCGCCAGCCGCGCCTCCAGCTGGGGCGTGAGGTTGATCTCGGGCACCAGCAGCAGCGCCTGGCCGCCACGCGCCAGCGCCGCCTCGATGACCCGCAGGTACACCTCGGTCTTGCCACTGCCGGTGATGCCCTGCAGGAGCACGGTCTCGAAGCGTCCGAGCGCGGCCGTGATGGCCTCCACTGCGGCGGCCTGTCCCGGATTGAGGCCCGGCCCCGGGGCCACGTCGCCGGCTTCGGCCGTCGCGGACCCTTCCGCCGCTGGCACCTCCGACGAGCTCACCCAACCCGCCGCCACCAGCGCGCGCAGCGCGCGACGCGCGCTCGGGCCGCTGATGGCGCCATCCTCGATCGCACCGCCGGCGTGGAAGCGCGCCAGCAGTGCGCGGCGGGCACTGGCGCTGGCGGGCAGCGCCTCCGGGGCCGTGGCCTGTCCCGCGACCGTGAGGCGGAACACCACCGGCGGCGCGAGCGAGGCGGCGTCGGCGCGGCGCAGTGCCGTGGGCAGTGCGCCGAGCAGCACCTCGCCGAGGGGATGGTGGTAGTAGCGGCTGCAGAAGCGGCACAGCGCGAGGGTCTCGGGCGGCAGCGGAGGACGCGAGCGAACGATGCGCTGCACGGCACGCAGCCTCGCGGGTTCCACGTCGGAGGTGTCGGCGATGCCGGTGATGACGCCCACGCGGCGGGTGCGGCCGAAGGGCACCAGCACCAGGCGGCCCACGTCGTCGGCCGTGGCATCGTCGGCGCGGTAGTCGAAGCCGCGCGCCAGCGGAACGTCGAGGGCCACCTGCACGATGCTCATGGCATGCGTTGCCCGCGCTGCACGCACGGGCCTCCACGCGCCGCTGACACAACCTTGGACGTTTCCGAGGAAACCGGCCCAACTACCAGCGCCGAAAGGAAAAAATCAGCGACCAAGGGTCTGTGGATAATTCTGTTGATGAACTCCGGAGCCGTCTGTCAAGAGGACCAAACGGGCTAGGTCGGCGAGGACCGTCTCCAACGGGAAACGGGCAGATTTTCGGCGTGGAAACAGGGCGTTACAAGCCGGCCCCGAGGGGGTGCCAGGCAACCTGCCGGAAACCCGCGCCAGTGCTTGCGCCCTGTGCATAAGTCCAGGCGGGACGCGGGATTCCGGGCCGTTCCGCCCGGAGATCAATGCCTGGCGCGGGACTCCGCGTGGACGGTATCCACCAGCACCGCCACGTTCCCCGGCGGCGTGAAGCGCGAGATGCCGTGACCCAGGTTGAACACGTGGCCGCTGCCCGTCCCGTAGGCATCGAGCACCTTGCGCGCCTCGCGCTGCACCGCCTCGGGGCCGGCGAACAGCACCGAGGGATCAAGGTTGCCCTGCAGGGCCACGCGATCGCCCACGCGCCGGCGCGCCTCGCCGATGTCCACGGTCCAGTCCAGGCCCAGCGCATCGGCGCCGATGGCGGCCATGGATTCCAGCCACAGGCCGCCGCCCTTGGTGAACACCACCACGGGCACGCGCTGGCCTTCGTGCTCGCGCTTCAGGCCCGCCACGATGCGCTCCATGTAGGCCAGCGAGAACTCGCGGTAGGCCGCCGAGGACAGGGCACCGCCCCAGGTGTCGAAGATCATCACGGCCTGGGCGCCCGCCTCGATCTGGGCGTTGAGGTAGGCGGTGACGGCGCGGGCGTTCACGTCCAACACCTTGTGCAGCAGGTCGGGACGCGCGTAGAGCATGGTCTTGACGCGCTCGAAGTCGGTGCCGCCGCGGCCCTCGATCATGTAGCAGGCGAGCGTGAAGGGGCTGCCGGAAAAGCCGATCAGCGGCACCGAGCCGTCCAGCGCCTTGCGGATCTGGGCCACGGCGTCGAGCACGTAGCGCAGGTGGTCGTGCGGGTCGGGGGGCGTGAGATCGTTGATCTCCCACTCCTCGCGCAGCGGCCGCTCGAAGCGCGGGCCCTCGCCCTCGGCGAACTGCAGCCCGAGGCCCATGGCGTCGGGAATGGTGAGGATGTCCGAGAACAGGATGGCGGCGTCCAGGTCGAAGCGCGCCAGCGGCTGGAGCGTCACCTCGGTGCAGAAGTCGGGGTTCTTGCACAGGTCGAGGAAGCTGCCGGCACGCGCCCGGGTGGCGTTGTACTCGGGCAGGTAGCGGCCCGCCTGGCGCATGATCCAGATGGGCGTGTGGGGGACGGGCTCGCGCAGCAGGGCGCGCAGGAACGTGTCGTTGCGGGGACGGGCAGCGGTCATGGCGGTCGGGCTCGCGGTTCTCGATACGCCGGCGGATGCTCGCCCGGCAGGCGGGGCCCCGGCGGCGATGCCGCCGGGGTGAAGACTCTAGCGGGGCAGGTCGCTGCGCCCCATGAGGAACTCGTCCACGGCG
>CAZXJW010000037.1:0-3366 GCA_964641005.1 uncultured Rhodocyclaceae bacterium | reverse complement strand
GCCCACACCACCAGCGACTGGCCGCGGCGCATGTCCCCGGCGGCGAACACCTTCGGCACGCTGGTGGCATAGGAACCCTTGCCGTCCGTGGACGCCCGCGCGTTGCCGCGGCCGTCCTTCGCCACGCCGAAGGAATCGAGGATGCCACCCACGGGCGAGACGAAGCCCATGGCGAACAGCACCAGGTCGGCCTTGAGCTCGAACTCCGAGCCGGGCACTTCCATCATGCGCATCTGGCCCTTGTCGTCCTTGACCCACTCCACGCGGCAGGCCACCAGGGTGGTGACCTTGCCGTCGCGGCCCTCGAAGCGCTTGGTGGACACGGCCCAGTCGCGCTCGCAGCCTTCCTCGTGTGACGAGGAGGTGCGCAGCTTGAGCGGCCAGTAGGGCCAGGTGACGGCCTTGTTCTCCTGCTCCGGGGGCTGGGGCAGCAGCTCGAACTGGGTCACGGAGGCCGCACCCTGGCGGTTGGAGGTGCCCACGCAGTCCGAGCCCGTGTCACCGCCACCGATCACCACCACGTGCTTGCCCGTGGCGAGGATCTGGTTGCCGACCTTGTCGCCGGCCACCACCTTGTTCTGCATGGGCAGGAATTCCATCGCGAAGTGGATGCCCTTGAGCTCCCGGCCCGGCACCTGGAGGTCGCGCGGCTGCTCGGCACCGCCGGACAGCACCACGGCATCGAACTCCTTCAGCAGCTGTTCGGGGGCCACGCGCGTGGCGCCCTCGGCGGACACGGGCGAGCCCGGCGGGATCTCGCCCACCAGCACGCCGGTGCGGAATTCCACACCCTCGGCGCGCATCTGCTCCATGCGCCTGTCGATGTGCTGCTTCTCCATCTTGAAGTCGGGGATGCCGTAGCGCAGCAGGCCGCCGATGCGGTCGTTCTTCTCGAACAGCACCACGTCGTGCCCGGCGCGGGCGAGCTGCTGGGCACAGGCGAGCCCCGCGGGCCCGGAGCCCACCACGGCCACCCTGCGGCCGGTCTTGCGAGCCGGCGGCAGGGGCGTCACCCAGCCCATCTCCCAGCCCTTGTCGATGATGGCGTGCTCGATGGACTTGATGCCCACCGGGTCGTTGTTGATGTTCAGCGTGCAGGCCGCCTCGCAGGGCGCGGGACAGACGCGGCCGGTGAACTCGGGAAAGTTGTTGGTGGAGTGGAGCGTGTCCAGCGCCTCGCGCCAGTTCTGGCGGTAAACGAGGTCGTTCCAGTCCGGGATGATGTTGTTGACGGGGCAACCCTGCATGCAGAACGGGATGCCGCAGTCCATGCAGCGCGCGCCCTGGACCTTGGCCTCGTCGTCGGTGAGGTGGCCGACGAACTCGCGGTAGTGCCTGATGCGCGACTCCGGCGCCTCGGAGGCTTCCGCGAGCCGCTGGTACTCCATGAATCCCGTTACCTTGCCCATGTCCGTTCAGTGAATGTGTGGGTGATCGTGGTTGGCGCGGATGAAAGCGGCCTCAGGCCGCCATCTTCCGGCCCTTGGCGGCCAGTTCGCCGAGCGCGCGGCGGTACTCGTTGGGGAACACCTTGACGAACTTCGCGCGCCACTGCGCCCAGCCCTCGAGGATCTCCTTCGCGCGCGAGCTGCCGGTGAGGCGCGCGTGGTTCTCCACCAGGCGGCGCAGCACGGCCTCGTCGGACTCGCCCAGGTGCCACACGTCGCGCGGCAGCCGGGCCTCCTGCTCGCTCTCGGGCAGCAGCGGTTCGAGCGTGACCATAGCCGGGTTGCAGCGGGTGGCGAAGCTGCCGTCCTCGTCGAGCACGTAGGCGAGCCCGCCGGACATGCCGGCCGCGAAGTTGCGGCCGGTGGCGCCCAGCACCACCACGGTGCCGCCGGTCATGTACTCGCAGCCGTGGTCCCCCACGCCCTCCACCACCGCATGGGCGCCGGAATTGCGCACGCAGAAGCGCTCGCCCGCCACGCCGCGGAAGTAGGCCTCGCCGGCCACCGCGCCGTACATCACGGTGTTGCCCACGATGATGTTCTCGCCCGGACGGCCGCGGAACTTGGGCGAGGGCTGCACGCTCACGCGCCCGCCCGACAGGCCCTTGCCCACGTAGTCATTCGCCTCGCCGATGAGCTCGAGGGTGATGCCGCGCGCCAGGAAGGCGCCGAAGCTCTGGCCGGCGGAGCCGGCGAACTTCACGTGGATGGTGCCCTCGGGCAGGCCGTCGTGGCCGAAGCGACGCGCCACCTCCGAGGACAGCATGGTGCCCACGGTGCGGTTGACGTTGCGGATCGGCATGTCGATGGCGACCTTCTCGCGCCGCTCGAGGGCCGGCTTGGCGAGCTCGATGAGGCGGTGGTCGAGGGCCTTCTCGAGGCCGTGGTCCTGGCGCTCGGCGTGGTGGCGCGCGACCTCCGCGGGCATGGAAGGCATGTAGAAGACGCGCGAGAAATCCAGGCCGCGCGCCTTCCAGTGCTCGATGCCGCGCTTCATGTCCAGCAGGTCGGTGCGGCCGATGAGCTCGTCCACACGGCGGATGCCCAGCTGCGCCATGTAGCCGCGCAGCTCCTCGGCCACGAAGAAGAAGTAGTTCACCACGTGCTCGGGCTGGCCCTTGAAGCGCTTGCGCAGCTCCGGGTCCTGGGTGGCCACGCCCACCGGGCAGGTGTTGAGGTGGCACTTGCGCATCATGATGCAGCCCTCCACCACCAGCGGTGCGGTGGCGAAGCCGAACTCGTCGGCGCCCAGAAGCGCGCCGATGAGCACGTCGCGGCCGGTCTTCATCTGGCCATCCACCTGCACCGCGATGCGGCCGCGCAGGCGGTTGAGCACCAGCGTCTGCTGGGTCTCGGCCAGGCCCAGCTCCCAGGGGGTGCCGGCGTGCTTGATGGAGGACCAGGGGCTCGCGCCCGTGCCGCCGTCGTGGCCGGCGATGGTGACGTGATCGGACTTGGCCTTCGACACCCCTGCGGCCACCGTGCCCACGCCGATCTCGGACACCAGCTTCACGCTGATGGAGGCGCGCGGGTTGGCGTTCTTCAGGTCGTGGATCAGCTGCGCGAGGTCTTCGATCGAATAGATGTCGTGGTGCGGCGGCGGGCTGATCAGGCCGACGCCGGGCACGCTGTAGCGCAGCATGCCGATGTACTCGCTGACCTTGCCGCCGGGCAGCTGGCCGCCTTCGCCGGGCTTGGCGCCCTGCGCCATCTTGATCTGGATCTGGTCGGCGCTGACCAGGTACTCGGTGGTCACGCCGAAGCGGCCGCTCGCCACCTGCTTGATGCGGCTGCGCAGCGAGTCGCCTTCCTTCAGCTCGTAGTCGGCCTCGATGACCTTGGCGCCGACGATCTCGCTGACCCTGGTGCCGGCCTTGACCGGGATGCCCTTCAACTCGTTGCGGTAGCGCGCCGGGTC
>CAZXJW010000036.1:11080-17128 GCA_964641005.1 uncultured Rhodocyclaceae bacterium | reverse complement strand
GGCGACATCATCAACCTCGACCCGGGCAGCCTGCTCGTGGTCGATGCGGCCGGCGGCAACGACACCGTGAACGGTTCGTCGGGTGACGACGCGATCCTCGGCGGTGCGGGCAACGACGCGCTCAGGGGAAATGCCGGCAACGACCTGCTCGATGGCGGCACCGGCGCGGACAACCTTGCCGGTGGCGCGGGCGATGACCTGTATCGCGTGGACAACGTTGGCGACGTCATCGTCGAAGCCGCGGGTGCGGGCAACGACTCGGTCGAGTCCTCGATCACCTACACCCTCGGCGCCAACCTCGAGAACCTCACCCTCACGGGCAGTGGCAACATCGACGGCAGGGGCAATGCCGGGGGCAACCTGATCGAGGGCAACGCCGGCAACAACCTGCTCGATGGCGCCGCGGGCGTGGACATCCTCTCGGGAGGCAACGGCAACGACACCTACGTCGTCGACGACGGCTTCGATGCCGTCAACGAAGGCGCAGGCGGGGGTACCGATCTGGTCCGCTCGTCGGTGTCGTTCGTCCTGTCGGACAACATCGAGAACCTCACGCTCACGGGCGCCACCGCCATCAACGGCACCGGCAACGCCGGCGCCAATGCCCTGCTGGGCAACACGGCGGCCAACGTGCTCGACGGCCAGGGCGACGCCGATGCGCTCAATGGCCTGGCAGGCAACGACACGCTGATCGGTGGCGGCGGCAACGACACGCTCACCGGCGGGCTGGGCAACGACTCGCTCACCGGCGGCATCGGGACCGACACCTTCGTGTTCAACACCGCCCCCGGTGCCGGCAATGTGGACACCATCGCGGACTTCAGCGCTGTCGACGACGTGATCCACCTGAGCAAGTCGATCTTCACCGGCCTGGGCACGCCCGCCTTCGCCCTGCCCACCGATGCGTTCCGTGCGGGCGCCGGCGCCACCACTGCTGCCGATGCCACCGACCGCATCATCTACAACACCACCACCGGGGACCTGTTCTACGACCGCGACGGCACCGGGGGAACCGCAGCCGTGAAGATCGCCGTGCTGACCGGAGCACCCACCATCACCGAAGCCGACTTCTTCGTGACGAACTGACTGGCCTCGATCCGGGCCGTCAGAAATTGATCCCGTACCCCGCGTACACGATTGGCTGGAAGCGCGTCTCCACGATGGGGCTCTGCGCCGCCGCATCCCCCAGCCAGTTGCCGATGGCCCCGAACAGCAGCGACCCGCGGCCCAGCAGATAGAGCCCGTTCACCCCGAGCTGCAGGTTCACCGTGGAGCCCGCGGTGTACGCCGGCCGCAGCGCGGTGGCCTCGGAGGGGCGCACGCCGAAGTAGTAGTCGTTGGTCTTGCCCTCGAACCACTGCGCGCCCACCACGCCGTTGAGCCGGAACGCCCCGCCACCCTGCAGGCGCGTGAGCGGGCGGATGAACTGCAGCTGCGCCGTCTGGCCGTTGCTGGCGCCGCTGATGTCCTGGTACCAGTTGGCGTTCACCACGCCCACCGGCGTGCGCACCTGCAGGTTGGGTCCCGCCTCGAAGGAGAACTCGCGCCGCTCCATGCCGGCCACGCGCGTGCCGTCCTTGGCCTCCCAGCCGAAGCGCGGCTCGACGGCCAGGCCGAAGCGGATGTTCTTGTCATCGCTGTCGAGCAGCCACACGCCGGCCTGAAGGGCGTTGATGAACACCTTGTCTTTCCATGACGCGCGGATGACGGGGAGGACCAGCGGGCGGAAGTCCTCGGAGCCGGAGAACTCCGGGATGACGCCGGCGCCGAGGCGGACGAGGTTGAAGCTTCGGGCGACGGGGACGGGGGTGAGGGCCGGGCGGGGGGGGCTGCTTGCAGAATCCTGTCCGAGCGCGGACGAGGCCAGTACGATCGCCGCGAAGAGGGCGATCGGCAAGAGACGATTGATTCGCACGACGAACCTCCAGTGACGGTAACGCCAGGCACGCCTGGCAGGCAGGATTGATCGGACCCGACGCTTTGGTGGCGCTCGACGGCGAGGAGGAAGGAGCAACTACCCGGCGTTGCGGGGGTGCTCGAGCGCCCCGAGCCGGCGATCCACTTCGGCAATCAGAGCGCGGACATGTTTCAGTTCTCCGGAAGCAGGCTCGAGCGCACGTGCCTCGAGTTCCGCAACCTCCCGGTGGCTTTCTTCAAGGCTGTTGATGACGACGGCAACGAAGAGGTTGACGACGACAAAGGTTCCGAACAGCACGAAACTGACGAAGAACAGCCAATGCCAGGGCGACAACTCCATCGCCTTGTTCATGATTTCCGTCCACGCCTCCAGCGTCGCAATCTGGAACAACGTCAACAGCGCCTTGCCCAGCGTCCCCCACCGCGCCGGATCATGCGCGGCATACAGGTGATACCCCGCCACCCCATACACGTAGAAAAGAATCCCCATCAACGCCAGCACGTGCCCCATCCCCGGGATGCACCGGATCAGCGTCACCACCATCAGCCTCAGCTTCGGCAGCGCCGTCACCAGCCGCAGCACCCGCAGCAGCCGGATCAGCCGCGCCACCGTCGCGAACGTCCCCGACGCCGGGATCAGCGACAGCAAAATGATCCCGAAGTCGAACAGGTTCCACCCGCTCCGGAAATAGTCCTGCGGCCTCGGCCACGCTGCCACGATCTTCATCGCCGCCTCGGCCACGAACACCCACAGGATGACCGTGTTGATCGCATGGAACACCCCGCCCAGGTCGTCCATGACGTCCGGGTTGGTCTCCAGCCCGATGATCAGGGCATTGAACACGATGATCAGCACGATGAACCGGTCGAAGGCGGCCGATCCGGTGAGGCGTTTGCAGAACTCGACCATGGAGCAGGGTCTCCGGGAAATGACGCGTGGCTAGGCTACCGAACCCGACGTTGAAACGAAAAGGGCGCCCGGAGTTCCGGACGCCCTCGATCGGCGCGTGGGGCCTTCAGGGAAGACTCAGCCCCCCGTCACCTTCTGCTGCTGCTCGCCCAGCCCGTCGATGCCCAGGCGCATGCTGTCGCCGGCCTTGAGGAACACGGGGTTGGGCTTCACGCCCATGCCCACGCCGGGCGGGGTGCCGGTGGTGATGATGTCACCGGGCTTCAGGGTGAACAGGAAGCTCACGTAGGCCACCAGCTGGCGCACCGAGAAGATCATGGTGTTGGTGTTGCCGGTCTGGAAGCGCTTGCCGTTCACGTCCAGCCACATGGCCAGGTTCTGCGGATCCGGAATCTCGTCCCGGGTCACCAGCCACGGGCCCAGAGGGCCGAAGGTGTCGAATCCCTTGCCCTTGTCCCAGGTGGCGCCGCGCTCGAGCTGCCACTCGCGCTCGGAGACGTCGTTGCAGATCAGGTAGCCGGCCACGTAGTCCAGGGCGTCGGCTTCCGACACGGCCTTGGCCGTGCGGCCGATCACGAAGGCCAGCTCCACTTCCCAGTCGCCCTTCACGCTGCCCTTGGGCAGCACCACCACGTCGTTGGGCCCCTGGATGCAGGAGGTGGCCTTGGTGAAGACGATGGGCTCCTTGGGAATCGGCATGTTCGATTCCTTGGCGTGGTCCGAGTAGTTCAGGCCGATGGCGATGAACTTGCCCACGCTGCCCACGGGCGCGCCGTAGCGCGGGGTGCCGGCCACCTTGGGCAGGCTCTCGGGATTGATGGCGCGCAGGCGTGCCAGCGTGGCGTCGTCGAGCGTGCTGCCGTCGATGTCGCGCACGTGGGCGGACAGGTCGCGGATCGCGCCTGACGCATCCACCAGTCCCGGCTTCTCGGCCCCGGGTTCGCCGTAGCGGCACAGCTTCATGGAATCGTCCCCCTCGTGACGTGCGTGTTGCGTGGTGCGGCTACAGGGAGTAGCCGCCGTCGATCACCACCGCCTGGCCGGTCATGA
The DNA here is from genome assembly GCA_964641005.1 of uncultured Rhodocyclaceae bacterium. Classification (GTDB taxonomy): domain Bacteria; phylum Pseudomonadota; class Gammaproteobacteria; order Burkholderiales. The sequence continues at coordinate 13,251 of CAZXJW010000036.1, read as the reverse complement.
ACTGCGACTCGTCACTGGCCAGGTACACGGCCAGTTCGGCCATCTCGCCGGCCTCGGCGAGCCGGCCCATGGGCTGGCGCGCGATGAAGGCCTTGCGCGCGGCGTCCGGGTCGGCGTTGGCGTTGATGCGGTCGTGCAGGCTCGGCGTGTCCACCGTGCCCGGACAGATGGCGTTGCAGCGGATGCCCTGGCCCACGAAGTCCGCGGCGATGCTCTTGGTGAGCGCGATCACCGCCCCCTTCGAGGCCGAGTAGGCGAAGCGGTTGGGCACGCCCTTCACCGTGGAGGCCACCGAGGCGATGTTCACGATGGCGCCGCGCTTGCGCGCGAGCATGCCCGGCAGCACCGCCTGGGTCAGGATGAACATGGAGCGCACGTTCAGGTTGAAGGAGAAGTCCCAGTCCTTCGTCGTGCACTGCAGGATGGTGCCGTTGGCCACATAGCCGGCGCAGTTGAACAGGATGTCCAGGGGCCCGGCGGCGGCCACGGTGGCGGCGATGTCGGCCTCGTCCAGGACGTCGAGCTTGCGGGTGCGGATGCCGGGTGTTGTCGCCAGTTCGGCGAGCTTCGCCTCGTTCACGTCGGTGGCAAGCACCGCGGCGCCCTCCCGGGCGAAGGCCAGCGCGGTGGCCCGGCCGATGCCCTGCGCGGCGGCGGTGACGAGTGCGGTCTTCCCCTGGAGCCTGCCAGGCACGTCGAATCTCCTCCTCTGGAGCGGCCTCTTCTGAGGGGGCGGAGTATGCCACAGGGGCAGGGCATCCCCCCGCAGTGCTCCCCCCTTCGAAGAAGGGGGGCTGGGGGGGATTTGCCTTGGCCTTTCACCCCATCCACCCTCAGCTGAAATCCCCCCTGACCCCCCTTCCTTGAAGGGGGGAACTCAAGGGATGGTCGCCCGTGGGGGGTTTGGCGGGGGCACGGCGGGGTCGTACACTCGGCCGCTGGTCGCCCGGCGAGGCCGGCGCGACGGGGAATGGATCCGACATCACAGAGGGGTGAGGAGAGATGGCCAAGTCGAAGAAGGACGACGCGAAGAAGTCGTCCGCGAAGAAGTCCGCCGCGAAATCCGCCGGCAAGCCCGCTGCCAAGCAGGCCACCGGCCGCAAGGGCAAGACGCTGCGCTCGCAGGGCTGGTTCGGCATGGGCACGCGCGACGGCATGGTCCATCGCTCGTGGATGAAGAACCAGGGCCTGCCCCAGCACCTGTTCGACGGCCGCCCGGTCATCGGCATCTGCAACACCTGGTCCGAGGCCACGCCCTGCAACGCCCATTTCCGCGAGATCGCCGAGTACGTGAAGCGCGGGGTCTACGAGATGGGCGGCTTCCCCATCGAGTTCCCGGTCATGTCCCTGGGCGAGCCGGTGATGCGGCCCACCACCATGCTGTTCCGCAACCTGGTGGCCATCGACGTGGAGGAGTCCATCCGCGCCAACCCTTTCGACGGGGTGATCCTGCTCACGGGCTGCGACAAGACCACGCCGGCGCTCATGATGGGTGCGGCCTCCTGTGACCTGCCGGCGCTGGTCATCTCGGGCGGCCCCATGCTCAACGGCCGCTGGCGCGACCAGACCATCGGCTCGGGCACCCACGTGTGGAAGTTCACCGAGATGCTCAAGACCGGCGAGATGGACCAGGACGACCTGCTCGAGGCCGAGGTGGCCATGTCGCGCTCCAAGGGTCACTGCATGACCATGGGCACGGCCTCCACCATGGCCTCGCTGGTGGAGGCGCTGGGCATGGGCCTGCCCACCAACGCCGCCATCCCCGCCTCGGATTCCCGCCGCTACGTGCTGGCCCACATGGCCGGCCGGCGCATCGTGGAGATGGTCAAGGAAGACCTTCGCATGTCCAAGGTGCTCACCCGCGAGGCCTTCGAGAATGCCATCCGCGTGAACGGCGCCATCGGCGGCTCGACGAACGCGGTGGTGCACCTGCTGGCCCTGGCCGCGCGCATCGGCGTGAAGCTGGACCTCAAGGACTGGGACACCCTGGGCGCCGATATTCCCTGCCTGGTGAACCTCATGCCCTCGGGCGAGTACCTGATGGAGGACTTCTACTACGCCGGCGGCCTGCCGGTGGTGCTGCGCGAGCTGGGCAAGAACGGCAAGCTGCACAAGAACGCCCTCACGGTGAACGGCCGCACCATGTGGGAGAACGTGAAGGACGCGAAGAA